>JBHIEB010000081.1:0-1631 GCA_046760405.1 Minisyncoccales bacterium | reverse complement strand
AAAAGAATCAGTTATCTCATAACCTGTATCAAGGTTAGTAAGTTTCATTTGGTAAGTGCCCGGCTCCCCGACTTGGTAGTAGGCAAAATAATCTGGTTTCTCAGTAATATTGTCTACTCCACAATCAGCTGATTTTTGAATCGTCCCTTCTTCAGTAGAAAAAGTCGTTTCAATTCCTAATTCTTGATTCGTAATTCTTAATTCTAACTCTGCATCACAAATGGTTTGACCGTTATCATCAAGAGCAGCTATCTGAATATAAGCTGTGTCGCTTGTACCTTGTTGCTTGTCGCTAATGTAGATTGACTTATTAGTATTAATTGCCAAAACCCCGAAAGCAAAATCTTGCCCCCAGCTATAATTCTGATTGCTGGGAAAGAAATAAAAACCAATGCCAAAAACTATTCCCAAAAATAAAAACGTCAAAGAAATCTTTAGACCACTTTTAATAATTTCAGTCATCTTTATTTATTTTACCAAAGTTAAATTCTCTTTCAACAAATAAACGCTGAATTAACCTCTATTACATTATGGACCCTTAAAATCCTTAGCAATAATATAAATCTCTTTGCTTCTTTTACGAACCGCTTTTGGTCTGAATCTTTTGGTAAAGCGAAAGCGTTTTTTTACTTTTTTAAAAAATTCGTCTGTTGACTCTCCCTCAAAAATTTTACAAAGAAAATTTCCGCCAGGACCTAAAGTTTTTTGGGCAATCTCAAAAGATTTTTCGCCAAGTTCCAAAGACTTACCCACATCAACCTCTTTTATTCCAGAGGTGGCTGGTGAAAGATCAGAAACTACTGCTTGATATTGACCGTTTATTTTTTTTAAATCTGAATCTTCCAAATCCATCACATCTTTTTTTATAAATACTATATTCTCTTTTTTTGGTATTTTTATATCCCCGATATCAATACCAACAGCCCTGCCTTTGTCCCCTATTTTTTTTGAAATATACAAAAGCCAAGAACCTGGCGCGCATCCCAAATCCAAAACCCTATCTCCTTTTTTTATAAGATGGTATTTTTCATCTATTTCCTGAAGTTTATATATTGACCTGGACGGATAACCCTCTATCTTTGCTTTCCTGGTAAAAAATTCATCCTTCTTATTTTTTCGATACATACTCTTTTTTTAATTCGAGCCGTAGCGAGAATCAAGGTTCTCGCGAAGCGAGGTTCTTATTTTTATCATTTTTCCTTTAAAAAACACATGCCCCAGCCGGCTGGACGATGCTGGGCCTATTTGGTAGATTCTTTCCTTATCTTTTTTAACAAATACCAGGAAAAATATTTGCCATACTTTTTCTGTAAATCTTTTTTTCTCCAGTCTTTGCCAGTGATAACCTGACGGCAATTTTTGGCATCACAATTACACTTCATCTTGTAAGATTCATCATCAGTCGTAGCCCAATCATGCGTCAATTCTTCTCCGGCTTTAATATTCCGGAGAGCGACAAAAATAATTTGACCCTGCACCCCTATATTTGGATTACACGAGTGATTACTAAAAATCATACCACCTTTTACTTCTCCTTTAGTAAGGGGGCCAATGAAAAAATTTTCAGCAACTTGGATATCAACTGGACCAAGTTTATTTTCTACCTCTTGGTGCACTTTCTTGTCATAAAT
>JBHIEB010000080.1:0-1640 GCA_046760405.1 Minisyncoccales bacterium | reverse complement strand
AGTGTTCTTGGGATGAATACACTAATTATCTGAGGGTAGCCATTACTGTTGGAGAAGGAATGTTTGGATGGAGGCTGGGAATTGGTGGGAGAAGAGAAAGTGCTAATGATGTTTATATCTTAGATAACGATTTAAAAATAACAGGCGCTCTTCAAAATTTGGGGCTAGAAGAAAGAATTTATTCTGCTAGATTTATAGAAGACAAAGGGTATCTGGTAACCTTTAGACAAATTGATCCGTTTTTTGTCTTAGATTTGTCTGATCCTAAAAATCCTCAATTGAAAGGAGAACTTAAAATCCCTGGCTATTCTTCCTACTTACATCCCATAACTAAAGATAAAATTTTAGGAGTAGGAAAAGAGGGTTCAAAAGTAAAAATTTCTCTGTTTGATGTAGAGTCACCCGAAAACCCAACTGAGGTGAGTAAATATACTTTGGATGAGTACTGGTCAGATATATTGAATACTCACCACGCTTTCTTATTAGACAAAAAACACCAAATCTTTTTCTTGCCCGGAGGCAAGGGAGGTTATGTTTTCTCCTATCAAGATAATCAGCTAAAACTGATTAAGGCGGTAAGCAACATAAGGGCAAGAAGGGCAATCTACCTAAATGACTATTTGTACATAATAGGGGATGACAAACTGGTGGTTTTGAATGAAGTAGATTGGGAAAGGGTAAATGAAGTAGAGTTTTAGTTTTTTTAACCAAAGCTAAAGCAAAAAATCGCCAATCCTTCGGCTCTGCTCAGGACAAGTTGGCGATTTTTTGGTCTATTTTCGTTTAATAACGAAACGACCCGATAAAAATTTTGTAAAAATTTTGATTTAGGGTAGAATTAGAAATATGAACAAAGTAGCTAAAGTAAAAGTTGAAGAAAATTTAAAAGAATCAATTGCAGAAGCAGTGAATTTAGTTGGTGGGTTTGAGCAATTTATTAATTCTGGAGAGGTGGTCTTGTTAAAACCGAATTTTAATACGGCTGACCCTCCTCCAGCTTCTACTGATTTAGAATTTTTAAAAGCGGTAACCGAATTGGTTTATGATTGCGGAGCCAAAATAGTAATGATTGGTGATTCTTCGACTATGAGTTTGAATACTCGTAGAGTAATGGAAAAACTCAAGATTTTTGATTTGGAAAAAATGGAAAAACCTCCTCGGATTTATAATTTTGATGAACGTAAATGGATTAAAAAAGAGATACCCGAAGGAAAGTATTTAAAAAACGTTTCCTTATCCATGTTTTTGGACCGGGCTGACAAATTAATATTGCTTCCTTGTCTAAAGACCCATCTCTATGCTCAGTTTACCGGAAGTCTGAAGCTTTCAGTGGGTTTTATGAAACCATTTGAGCGGGTTGGTCTCCATTTGAGAGATCTTCAAGAAAAAATAGCTGACTTGAATAAAATGATTAATCCTGATTTGATTATTATGGATGCCAGGAAATGCTTTATTAGTGAGGGACCGGCCGAAGGTCCAGTCCGGGAGCCAGGAATGATTTTGGCTTCAAGAGATAGAGTGGCTATTGATGTTGAAGGCATAAAAGTAATTCAAAGCTTTGAAGGTAATTCTCTTAAAAACATTGACCCCTGGGAAATGCCCCAGATTAAAAGGGCAATAGAGCTTGGCATTGGAAAAAA
>JBHIEB010000079.1:0-1645 GCA_046760405.1 Minisyncoccales bacterium | reverse complement strand
AACCTGAAATTTCTAAATCCTTAAAAACCTGAAATTTCTATTTCCCGTTGACAGTGAAATAATATTTATTGAAGTTTGAAAAAAATTATGATATGCTCAATTAGTTGAGCATATTTTTTTTGATGAAAAACAATCTTAATTTTTTAATTGAAGTTAGAAAACTGAAAGGGATGCCAAGGACTGGTTGGGTTTGGTTAGAAGTCAAGAATCCAGAAACTATTGCTGAACATATTTTTAGCGTAGCTATAATGAATTGGATTTCAGCAACAAAAATAAAACCAAAACTTAACTTTGAAAAAGTAATTAAAACAAGCTTAGCTCACGATCTTTGCGAGGTTTATGCTGGAGATATGACCCCTTACTGGGACCTTTTACCAAAAGATAAAACAAAAAGAAAAGAAATTCTAAAGAGATGGATTCGTCTTCCAATAAAAGAAAAAAAGAGAAGAGAAAAGAAAAGGTTTGGGATAGAAAAAAAGTCTCTTTTAAAATTAATAAAATTTTTAGGACCAAAGTTAAAAAAAGAAATTTTTGCTTGTTGGTTTGATTACGAGAAAGGAATTACAAGAGAAGGAAAGTTTGTAAAACAAATAGATAAAATAGAGACATTGATTCAGGCGATTCAATATTTTGGTGCTGGGAAAGATATCCCAGTAGTTGGTTGGTGGGAAGAGGTTGAAGAATTAGTGGAAGAGCAAACGCTTTTGAAATTTTCAAAGGTTATTCAAAAAAAATTTTATGGTCGGGTACCAGGAGGTTACAAAAAACAAAAAGAGTTAGAAAATATTTTAGGTTTTATTTTAGAAATTGGAAAATTAAAAAGGATGCCGAGAAGCCTCTGGGTTTTATTAGGAGTAAAAAACCCAGAGACAGTAGCCGGCCACATTTTTACAGTATCTCTAATGGCTTGGGTTTTGGGTCAAGAAAAGAAAGAGCTCAATATGGAAAAGCTTCTCAAAATGGCTCTCTCTCATGAAATATGTGCAGTTTATACTGGTGATTTTATAACGCCTTTTGCTGGAATTTTGCTAAAAGAAAAAAAAGAAAAAAGGAAAGCTTTTGAAAAATGGCCTCGTCTCTCTAGAAAAGAAAAAGGAAAAAGATTTTTCAAAGATTACAAAAAAGAAAAAATAGCTCTTTGGAAACTTATTTCCAAATTACGAGCTCCTTTAAGGGAAGAGATGGTTCAGCTTTTTGACGAATATAAAACTACGAGTAGTCCTGAGGCTCGTTTTCTTAATCAAGTTAATGCATTAACTGTTTTGCTTCAAGCTCTTCAATATCAGAAAAAAGACAAAAAACTACCCACCGGGTTCTTGTGGGAATGGATTCTTGAGAAGTGTGAAGACCCAATAATTTTTAAATTTATTGAAGCGTTAAAGAAAAAATTCTATAAATCATCTTAAATCTTCTTGGCCTCAATTAGAATGAACCGGGGTCTATCAAAATTTTCTCTCCACCATTTATTTTTTTTGAGTGATTTCAAAGAAGGATGTGGTTCTCTGATTTTAGAAATTGAAAATCCAACTTTCTCTAAATTCTCTAACCAATCCGAAAGAGGTAAATGAAGATAGAAGTAAGGAGCAGGAGATTTAATACCGCCAACATAGTAACGGTCTTTTTTTATTTTCATTTTCTTAAAATA
>JBHIEB010000078.1:0-2147 GCA_046760405.1 Minisyncoccales bacterium | reverse complement strand
GTCAAATCATTTAACTATCTGACCGAAATGGGGTTTGGTTGAGCATTTGAAAATCTGACCGAAAGCTTTTTAAAATTAGACCTTTGCGTTTTGTTTTGATGAGCCTTGCAAAGAATATTAAGCTTCTCATCAATGGCTCTTTTTAGCTGAGCAGGATTTAATGATTCATAAATGTTTTTTAATTCTTGCTTTGCTTTTTCCGGAATTTCTTTTGATTCAATTATTCTATAATAAGGAGTTTTGGGAGTATCGTATTTTCTATGTATTTTTCCTCCTATTCTCTCTTTAGAGATTAGCTTAATTACAGGTTGAAAGAAGTTTTTAAATAATCTCAATTCATTCCGATAAAGGCTGTTCAGCATATTCAGTTCTTCTTGCGTGTCATATCTTGAGTATCCAACATACTTTTTAATATGAGTCCAATTCTTTTGTTCCACTAAACAATTGTCATTCTTTTTATACGGCCTTGATCTTGAAAAACCCAATCCTTCTTTTTGAGTATAGTTGAATAAATGAGCATTGATAAATTCTGTTCCATTGTCTGAATGAATCTCTTTCCATTCAAAGGGAAATCTTTTCCTTGCTCTATCTAAACCTTGTTGAGCAGGAATTTGACCTCGTCCCATAATTGCTTCGCCCTCCCACCAGCCGGAGAAGATATCAGTATTAGACAAAGTGCATACAAACTCTCCGACAGCTGATTGTCCGCAATGTTCCACTAGGTCTGTTTGAATATTGCCTAAAACCCTTCTATCTTGTTCTTCAAACACTTTAATTGGTATCTTTTGATAAAGAAGAGGATGTATCTTGCGATGATATTTTTTTTTAATCCGTTCTACTTCTTTTTGATGTTTTAATTTCCTGTCAATAGTGGCAGAGCTAATATCCTTTAATTTAGCAGCTATTTTATCTGAACAATGCAGTTCTCCCAGTATTCTTAATCTATTTGTTTCTGTTTCCAGCAAAGGTTTTAACCTTTGTCCGCAAGGATAATCAAAGACGCGCCACATATGGACTAGGACCGGTTTAACAGAATTGTCATAATATTGTTTTCTTTTCTTTCTTTGAGAATCATCTTTGTCTAAATTGCTTTTAGGTTTTAATTTATCCATTAAGTATTTTCTGTTTAATTTTGTTCTTTTTTCAGCTTCGTCTAATAGTTTGCTTCTTTTCTTTTTAGATTTAGTTTTTAAATAATCTTTTCTTAATTCTTTAAGATATTGGTTCCTTGAATACATATCCATATTAGTAAAACGAAGTTAGATTTGTTAAAACAATAACCTTTTCTTCATTTTACCTTAATAATTTCGGTCAGAAATTAAATGATTTAACCAATGTCTCTTTAGTCAGATTTTAAATGATTTAGTGCGAAAATTTGACAAAGACCCCTAATTCTGATAATATTTTAAATATTCCAGCAGGACGAGCGGTTGCTCTCGGCGATATTCGCAATATCGCCGGGGGAGGAAAGTCCGAACACTTATTTTCCCGCTTTGGCGGGAATCTAAAAAGATAGCGGCTAACAGCCGTCCGCCGCGAGGCGCGAGGTGCGAACAGTGACGCCGAAGTCCGAAAGGACCAAGGCGCCGAAAGTATAAAATTTATTTTATACGTTCGGCGAATCCCGCAGCAATGCGGGGGTGAAACGGCTAAATCCTTATCGGGTGCAAGAACAAACCTTTTTGACAAGATTGAGTGGTTCAAGATTATAGCCCTTGGGGCGCTTGTCTCAGCTTGTTTTAAAAGGAAAAAGTGGTTCGCATTAGACAGATAATCGCTGAAAACAGAATTCGGCTTACGGTCCTGCTGGAATGCTAAAAACCCCGCTTAAAGCGGGGTTTTTAGCTGGCTTTGCCAATTTTACAATAATTTTTGTGATTTTGATTTAGTATCAAGGGCTTCGTTGAACAAACGGTCAGCTTCTTTGTTTTTCTGCCGTTTTATATGTTTGAATTTCACATTTTTGAAATCAAGTTTCAGATTCCAAATCTCCAAGAACAAGGGCTGAATTTTCTCGTCTAAAATTTTATACTCTCCGTTTAATTGCCTAACCAAAAGCTCGGAATCGGTTCTTATTTCAATTTCGGAACTGGCAGCCAGTTTTTTTCCGTAAAGAGCTTTGAATTTTTTTAAAGCGAAAATCACAG
>JBHIEB010000077.1:0-2209 GCA_046760405.1 Minisyncoccales bacterium | reverse complement strand
GATGTTATCTTTTGGTGAAAACTTACGTTTTGAAAGGTTGAAAATAAATTGAAGCGTTGTTCTGGAAAAACGATATTTGAATAAAAGTTTTCCTCCGGGTTGCATTTACATTCTTTAATCAACGAGATAAAATAAAGTAAAAGGTCGAACTTTTTCTTTACTCCCCTGAGAATACATAACAAAACGGGTAAAACGGTTTATGCTTAAAAAGTTTCTTTTAATTTTAGTTTTTCTTGGTATCTCCGCCTTTTTAATAGTAACTGTTACTAAATTTCTTGCTCCTTCTCTTCCTCCGGGCTTTGTTTTACCTTCTGAATTTGTTCCTCCAGAAAGGGGAGCAATTAAGCCCTTCCCTACGGTTAATTTTACTGAATTTGAACACTTCAGTTTGAAGAAAATTTTTGGTTATCCAGTAGGAAAATTATATGGTTTGATAGTAATAAGGTTTATTTTAACCAGCGTCTGGTTTGTTTTAGCAGTTTATTTTCTTTTGCGCTATCTCCGAGGATTTTACGGCCCAAGAATGATTCCTTTAAGCTGGCTTCTTATAGTGGCTGGTTTGCTTGTAACCAATGTTGCAGAAATTGGAGAAAACTTTGTTTTTCACGAGTGGCCTTACGCTGGAATTTTAGAGCATATCTTCCTTTTTATTTTTCCCCATTTGTGGGGGGGATTATTAGTAGCTACTGGGGCCTGGTTTCTATTAAAAGAAATTAGGCGTTAATTAATTAATATGCCTTTTCTTGAATTTCACATCCCGGATATTCACAATTGGTTTGGTCCCTCTGTGGTTTTGAATCTCTATATTCTTGGGAATATGATTTTCTTAAATGCTCTTTATGTTCTGGGTGCAGCATTTATTTTTCTTTATCTTAAAAGATTTTACGGAGAAAGACCCATCCCCCAAGAATGGAAGATTTTTTGGGGGGGATTCATTTTTTATTGTCTACATGAGCTCATAGAGACGATAGGTGGCTGGCAATTGATGGTTGGCCAGGTATATGTTGTTTTACTCTCTTTAGCTGAAATTAGCGCCGCAATTCTATTAGCCGTAGGTTCTTATCTTCTGGTAAAAAAGTACGTTTTAGAACGGTAAAATGAGCTTTGAATTATTAATATGGAAGAACTCATAAGGCAAATTGAGAAAGATTTAGACCTGCTTCTTAGAGACAAAACCCTTTCTCCTTTAAGAAAAGAACTGAACGAGAGTGTCGATCTTCGGGCAGCCAGATTGATTATTTTTTCTTTGCAATGGTCTTCGGTAGGCTATCAATCTGCTCTTAGGTTTGCCGGGGCAAAAGTTGGCCAGGCAATCGGAACTAATTTTGCGGGCCGGGAGCTTTCCTTAATCTTGAAAGACCTTAAAAAGATTTTTGAAGGGTTAAAATGGGGAAGAGTAGAAACAGGGATTGATATAAAAAATAAAAAAATTAGTCTTAGACTAATTGATTCTTTAACTTCAGCTGGCGCCCCAAACATCAATCAAACCCTCTGTTTTTTTGAAGAGGGTTTTATTGAGGGTTGTTTGGATGGTATAATTAAAATTAAAGGAGCCTTAACGCTCGCTGGCCTAACAGAGAATGTAGCCCGGGTTGATGTCAAAGAGACAAAATGCGTGGGCTTAGGAGCAGATTTTTGTGAATTTACCGTCACTCTAGGAAGCTAAAGAGGATTACGATAGCCAGCCATTGCAAAGCCATTACTGAGATGACAATTAAAATAATTGAGAGTTCGCCCCGAAGAATTAGATAAAGCTCAAGAGGCAATTCCAAAATTTCAGTTAAAATTATCCCCCATACCCCTTTAAAGATTCGTTTCTCAAAAAGAATAAGCCAAGCTTGGATTACCTCAATAAAAATAAAAAGAATCAAAAGTTGAATAATCATTAATTTAATTATATAATAATATATTAATATAAAAAGATATGGCCAAAAAACTTTTATTAATTGAAGATGAGGAAATAATGATAGGCCTTCTTCAAAAGAAGTTAAGCCAGGAAGGTTATGAGGTCTCAGTGGCTAGAGATGGAGAGGAAGGAATGAAAGCAATGAGGGAAATAAAGCCTGACCTTATCTTATTAGATATCGTTATGCCAAAGATGGGAGGGTTTGAAGTTATGGAGGAGATGAATAAAGATCCAGAATTAAAGAAAATTCCAGTGATTGTTATTTCCAATTCCGGACAGCCAGTGGAATTAGATAGAGCCCAA
>JBHIEB010000076.1:0-2394 GCA_046760405.1 Minisyncoccales bacterium | reverse complement strand
GATTTTAAAAAATTCAAAGGCATTACTATAAGAAAAAAGGAGGACATTAAAAAACAGCTATTTTGAGCTGTTTTTAAGGTTAATTATTGATGATTACTTTTTCCAATATTTTTGAACAAAGTTTTTTGGAGTACAAATAATAAAAGAAACATTTGAAACAACTTCATTTTTCAAAAAATGCTTTATATCCCAAGTGATTAAAAAATCAGGTTTGGACTTGATGGCTGCAGCTAAAATTGGGGCATCTTCTGAATGAATTAGTTTATGAGCTTTTTTAATCTCCTTCAAGGATGATTGTTTGACAATTTTTGGCCGGCTCAAGAGAAAGCTAAGAAATGAATCTCTAAGTAAAGGAAATTTAGTTTTGATATTTCGTTGAATTTCTTCAATAACTTGATCAGAAATATAAATAAAAAACTCACCTGCTAGAAAAGCTGAGATAATTATACCAGCTGCTCCGCTAGGTGAATTTAAACCTGAAAGTAAAGCACTTGAATCGAAAAAAAGTTTAAACTTTTTTGGCATATCTCTCTTGCCAGATAGACTTTCTTAATGCTCGAATCGCTTCTCTTAGAGATTTTTCAGGATAAAAAAATTTTTGTTTTTCCTTGGGCAGACCAAAATAAGTCTCAATTTTAAGCCTTTGGAGACTTTTTTCAATTGCTTCAATTTTCTCTAAAATTTTTTTTGAGGAAGATTTATTAGCCATGTTAGTTTTATTTTAGGTTCTTTAAAAATTGTGTCAAGTAAGTGTCGCGCTGTTATCAATCAGCAAAAATGTCGCCCTATCTTTCGGTAAAATTGCTATTTAGGAAGCTACCTCGAGCAGGCTCGCTTGACAAATTTTTTATTTGGGGGCGATCGCAGAATTAATAAGTTTTAATAATTTAAAAATTTTAATTTTTGGCTTTCCTGTAATCGCCAGGTTACAAATCCTAAAATTAAATAAGAAATTAAAAGCCAAACCCAGTGGGCATTCTCAAAGGTCAAAGTGGCAAATGGAATTTTTGCAGAAAAATCAATTATTTTTAAAATATAAGTCAAAAGCAGCCAAGCTGGCCAAGAAAGAGTCTGGCCTAGGGGCTGAAAAATTATTCCCAAGAAAGAAAAAATAAATCCTAAAATAGTGATTATTGGTAAAAGAGGGATAATGAAAATGTTGGCTAAGGGGCCGACTAATGGAATTTGGCCAAAGTTATAAATTAAAATTGGAAAGGTGAAAAATTGCGCCGCCAGGGTAGAAGCTAAGGTGTATCGAAATTGGAAGATTTTTGGAATTTTTTTAAATAAATCCAAAAGAATTGGTTGTAAATAAATTAAGCCCATCATTGCTAAAAAAGACAATTGAAATCCAATATCTAATTTCAAGAGTAAAGGATTTAAAAACAACATTAAAGCGGCGGCAAAAACAATTGCTCGAGAGCCGCTGGAAATTCTGCCAAAGTGTTGAGCGGTTAAAAAAAGAACGCCCATAATGCCTGCCCTAATAACTGAAGCTGGGGCACCGGTCATTAAAATGTAAAGGGAAATCAAAATTATTGAAAAATAAAAAGCCTGATTTCTCCAAAGCCCGAAAGATAAAAGAAAATTTAAAATCAAAACAGAAACAATTGTAATATTCATTCCAGAAACAGCTGTAATGTGGCGAGTGCCAGTCAGATTGAATTTATCCTTCCAGGCTTTTGAAATGTTTCCTTCATCACCAAAAAACAGAGCTTCCAAAAGCCCGGCTTGAGGTGATGGCATTGCCCTATTTAAACTTTCTTTTAGTTCATTTTTAAAGGAAAAAAGAGTTCTTATTACTGAATTACCGAATCCTTTGCCAATTAACTCTATTTTGGGAAAATACATTACGGAATAAATTCCATCTTTGGCTAAATAGTCTTTATAATTAAAACCTTCAAAAGTTTGAGGTTCTTCTAATCTCCCAGTGATTTTTAATTTATTTCCGTATTGATATTGAGGATATTTCCAAGCAGTCACTAAAACCCTTCCTTCAATTTCTGGAGAACCATTCTCAGTTTTTATTTCTTCTACTTCAATTGTTAATTTGGTGCTTTTTTCTCTTATATCTGGCTCAGCTACGATAACCCCAATGAGTTCAATTTTCTCTTCCCTATTGTTAAGGCTTCTTAATTCATTATTCAAAATTCTTAATAAAGCTGCCTGATGGCGCCAGATTCCGGCAACTAAAAGTAAAATACAAAAGCCAATAACTACCAGTCTTTTATATCTCCAGAAAACTGAAATCAACAGAATTCCTAAAATTAACCCCCCACATAATATTATGTGGGGGGTAAAAACTCCCAGAAGCAAAATCTGGGAAATTGGCATCACTGAATTCAAAAAAATTCCTAAAATAAAGGAAAGACAAAAATACAAAAGAATCTTTGA
>JBHIEB010000075.1:0-2434 GCA_046760405.1 Minisyncoccales bacterium | reverse complement strand
ACCAAGCACCAAATTCCAAATAAGCTCCAATGACCAAAATTCCAATGACCAAAACGGTTTCGGTCATTCGGTAATTGGAATTTATTTGTTATTTGTGATTTGGAATTTGGGATTTAGTTTATGATGAATCTTCTATCAAAACTTATTTTTCTCTTGAAAAAACCAAAAGTTGTAGTTGTCACTGGTGAAGGAAGAGCTTGTGCTACTGAAGCTATTTCTCAGGTTTTGAGACAATATTTTAGAATTGGGGAAGAGATTTTAATTTTCGAATCAGAGGATAAAGAATTAAGAAAATTCGAGTTTTTTTTAAAGAGGTCTCAAAAGGCGGTCCTGGTTGTGACTCAAGCGGGCGATATTCCTTATGACCAAGATTTCTTTAGTGGAGAGAAAGAGAAAATAAAAGGAACACTTGGATTAGTTAAAACTTTACCTGCTCAAATTAATTTAATTTTGAATTTTGATGATGAAACCATCAGAGAGATAGCCGATGTAACCAATTTAAATACTTTAACTTTTGGTTTTCAAGAAAGATCAGATTTTAGAGCCAGCGATGTCAGGTTAAATAGTGGAACAAATTTTAAAATAAATTATAAAGGAAATATTGTCCCGGTTTGGTTGGGGAAACTTTTTGGTAAAGAGCAAATCTATTCCGCCCTATCTGTCACTGCTGTTGGGACAATTTTTGATTTGAATCTGGTGGAAATATCCCAGGCTTTAAAAAACTATCACTCTTTACCTGGCAAAATGAGATTAGTTAGAGGAATAAAAAGCTCCTGGGTTTTAGATGATTCTGAGTCAGCAACAGTTTTTTCTATGACTGAAGCAATCGAAATTTTAGGGAAATTACCAGGTTTTAAAAGAAGGATCGCTGTTTTGGGTGATGTGATTGGGATTGGGAAATATACTATTGAGGCCCATGAAGCAATGGGAGAGAGGATAGCCAAAAATGCTGATTTGCTTTTTACTTTTGGACCAAGAGCTCGTTTTATCGCCCAAGGAGCCCAACAAAAAGGAATGGCACTTGAAAAAATCTTCCAATTTGCTACAATTGATGAGGGAAAACTAAAGCTTCAAGCTGAAATAAAAACAGGGGACATAATCTTAGTTGATGGTTCGAAAGAAATGGAAATAGGGAGAATAGTTGAAGAAATCAAAACCTAAACGATGGCTATAGAATCTATTTTTTAGTTCATTTGAAACTCAAAGGAGGTGAAAAAAATAAAAAAGTGTCCTCGATGCAAAGCGAAAATTAAAAACGATCCGTGCAATCAAATAAAAAACAGCTCTTATCTTGATTCTTGTCCGCGCTGCAAGCTTCCATTAGTCATCAAAACAAATAAAAAAGGGGCAATAAAGACAATAACTGTCTTCAAATAAGCTGGATTAATTCTCAGCTTTTTTATTATTTACATTATTTACACTGTTAAAATTTTGTGGTAAATTATGTTTAGTTTGTAGGACAAGCATCACAAAAGTAAGCAATAGAGGAAGGGGGTCCGGCGAAACTTTTAGAAAAATCCTAAATTCAAAATTCTAAATTCAAATGTTTTAAACGTGTTTTGAATTTTGATATTGTTTCGAATTTCGTATTTTTCAAACAAAGTAAGTAATATCGGAGAGGGGTCGGGAGAACCCTTCGGTTCTCCCGTGTAGGAAAACAGCCCTGAACCGTACGGTTCAGGGCGCCAGAAACCGAGGGTTTCTGGAGAGCGAGCCCGAACCCAGCACATAAATTATGTGCTGGGGCCAGCCGTAAGGCTGGATGAGGGTGAGCGATTGACTTTGTAGTACAACTGGCCCCATCGTCTAGTGGTTTAGGACGTCAGTTTCTCAAGCTGAAAACTCGGGTTCGATTCCCGATGGGGCCACACAAGAAGATTGATTGGGAAGTCTTCCCAATCATTAAAGGGTAATAATGCCCCCTTTTTTATTTGATTGAAATGTTTAATTCGAAGTTTTAAACATTTACAAATTTGATATTTGGGGAAGGGTTTGTTAAGGTAGGATAGGTTCCTAAAAATTTAACTGAGAAAAGGTGAATTAGATGGATATGATGGTAGTGGCTATAGGTATGGTTGGGCTGGCTTTAACTCTTTTGACAATAGTTCTTGGATATATTTGGCGAGCTAATAACAGATTAGCAAAACAACTTCAGGAAGGCCAAGAAAGGTTGCAAGAGGGTCAAGAAAGGTTGCAAGAGGGTCAAGAAAGGTTGCAAAAAGGAATGGAAGGTATAGCTTCAATAGTTAAAGACGTCCATGAAGGTCAAAAAGAGATGGCAAAGCTTCTAGTCGAAGTATATAAAAAGGTTAGCCAGTGAACTGACTTCCATTATTTGCTGCCGAAAAATCGGCAGTTTTTATTTTAATTCAATATTCTCCGTTTTCTAGTCAATAGCTTTGCACCACTTCTAAAGGTGTTTTCATCTTTAGTC
>JBHIEB010000074.1:0-2479 GCA_046760405.1 Minisyncoccales bacterium | reverse complement strand
GTATGTATCCAAACCCTTGACAAAGGTTTATGTTTTTGATATTCTGATAATAGACGAACCTCTGGAGATCTTTCGGGATGCTCCAGACTTTTTATTTTTGAACGAAGCGAAGAATCAAGGTTCTTAAGCCGAAGGCAAAAGGTTCTTAATTCGTAGAATCAAGGCTCTCAAACGAAGCAAGAGGTTCTTATTTCAGAGAGCAATTTCATCCTTTAACTTTCTTAAATCTACAAATTTAGCTTCTTTTAAAAGTTCCAAAGAAATATGACCTCTAGTTGACATTACAATTACTCTTTTTCTTTTTTTCTTAATTCTCTTTAAGATATAGGCAAAATCACTATCACCAGAAAGTAAAATTGCTGTATCGTATCCTTCACTTAAATCGTCCATGTCAAAAGATAATTCTACATCAAAGTCTGCTTTCCATTCTAAATGACCCTCTCTAGTTGTGATCTTTTTGACTGGCTTTGTTCTTAAAATATATCCACATTTTTGAAGCATTTTTAAGAATCTTTCTTGATTATGATTCTCTTTAAATATCCCAGTATAAACAAAACATTTACCCAGGTTACATTCTCTTTTTAAATATTTCATTAATTTTTTATAAGATATTCTCCATTTTAAAGTTCGCTGTGAATAAAAAATATTCGCTACATCAATAAAAACATAAACCTTGCCTTTAATGAATTTACCAATCATAAACTTTTTTGATTATATCAAATTTTAATTGAAATTATAAAACCCGAGAAAAACTCTCGGGCACTAGCTTTTGATAGAAAAGATAATCAATGTTCTAATTTAATTCCAAGCTTCTCAGCAATTTGTTTAATCCATTTTTCATGACGATCAACTTTAACAGTTATTGCTGCAAATTCTTGATGCATATCCTCTACTGCTTTCGCTAACCTATCTACAGAGACTGTAAGAGTCTGAATAGCTTCACGAAGAGCGACTACTTCTTGTTTAACGTTTTGAATCTCTTCTCGATTAATAATTACTTCACCAGATAATTTATTTATCTCTTCCTTAGTAGCTAGAACCTCTTTAAGTCTTTTTATATCTTCGTCAGTAAGCATAGATAAGAAATTTATTCTATATTTTAATTATAATCTATTAAAAATCAGTGTCAAATATAACCCGAGAAAATCCGCCATCCGCCAATCGGCGGAGGCGGACTCGGGAACTCAAATTTTAAAGGGAATTTCAGCTGTTTTTAGGATTTTTGAATAAGGCGCCTCGGCCGGACCATTCCTAAACAGAAACCACTTCAATTTAGTCACTAAAAAATCAGAGTTGACACCATTTTTTCATAAGCCATCTTTTCTTTTTGTTTTTACGGTTAGTCTCCACAATTCTCGATTACTATATATTCTTCGTCATCGTCTAGTGGCTCAAAACGTTTTTTGAAAGTTTCAACTGCTGCTTCGTTTATATAAAAAGCGTCTTTTGATGGATCCTCGCTACGTTTTAAAGTTCGTTGCCTCATCACCTCATCAGAGCATTTGATGTGATAGAGCTGAAAATTTGCCCCTGCTTTTGTGATACGATTTCTTATTTCATCTCGCCGAGATCTACTCCAAAAACCAATGTCCAGAATAATATCAATACCAGCTTTCAGACATTTAAAAGCGGTATCTAACAAAAGCTTGGTCGTTCGTTCATGGTACTCGGCAAACTTTTCAGCGGGTGGATTACTACCGTATAGAGAAATCACCCATTCATCATTTGTAAATCGCAAAGCACCTGTTTCCTTTTCAAGCTTTTTAGCAAATGTAGTTTTACCAGCACCAACGAAGCCATAAATCATATGAGCAACGGGCTTTTTATCAGACTTAATTTTTTCTTTCATAGATAAAGGGTTCTCTATTTTCAAGATAGTCCGATTTTTTGAAAATTTCAAGGAAAAATAAAAATGCCTTTCAGCTAATAGCTGAAAGGGCACAAACTGGAAAGTGGCTCTAACATTAAAAAGTTTCAAACTTTCTCTATTATCTTACCAAATTTAATCCATAAATCAAAGGAAAGGAACTTAAAGAGTTAAAAACCTGACCCCCGACTATACCTATTCTTAATATCAATTCATTATCAATTTTACTCTCTTTTAGGTGGGCTCGGTCGCTCGCTCCGCTCGCGACCTCGCCCCTATTTTATATTCAAAAAAGGGAGTTTTGAAGCTAAAAAAGCCTCTAAAAGGGCTTTTTTGCAAAGATGAAAAGTTGTCCTTAACTTGGCATTCTAGAATACCAAGTTTTTTAAAAGTCGTCCTTTACTCGTCATTTGGAAATGTCGACTTTTTGAGGTACTAATTTTATTCTACTTTTCACTTAATATATCCAATCTTTTTCAGGAATTCGTCATCTCGGGGTTTCTTTCTGAAAGCTTGACTTATCAATCGAGAGAGTTTCCTTTTAATGTTTCCTTCCAATATTGCCCAAATTATTCTTTCCACTTCGTTTTTATAGAAAAATTTCCAGAGTCT
>JBHIEB010000073.1:0-2485 GCA_046760405.1 Minisyncoccales bacterium | reverse complement strand
TAAAAACCTCCTCAACCAAAATTCCTCTCGGAACCAAAACTGCTATATCCCTAATTGCTGCCGGATATGGAGAGATTGGCCTAAATTCTTGTTCTTCAGAGGCGAGTTTTTGTAATTCCTCAAAATCGAGATCGAAAACAACTACTTTTTGCTTTAATTTTAAATCTTCAAGAATCTTTGGAGAAATCTCTCCCAGAAAACCAATCTCTTTATGATTGACTTTAATTTCAGCACATTTTTTTGGATGCCAAATAGAGATTTTTGACTCCTCTGGTGTGGGTTGGAATTCATCATACCAGATATTGCTAATTCCTAATTTATTTAAAAGTAAATCTATAACCCCTTTTCCTTGATAGAAGACATCTCCGGTCATTACTCCGGCAAGCGCTCTTTTCTCTCTCACTTTTGTTTTTTTGAAGATTTTTCCCAACTCAAAGATTCTAATCTCCTCAAGGAATTTTTGATTTTCTTTGACATTTTTTAAAAGATTTAGAATCAGACTGGGCCTTAGGTACTGATAACCAGCACTAATTGGATTTTTTATTTCTATTAGATTTTTAAAATTGAAAATATCTGCCTCTTTTTTGCTGACAAAAGAATAATTATAAACCTCGGTAAATCCAGCTTCCTTTAAAATATTTTTAGTCATATCTTCCCAGAAAACATCAAGATTTCTTTTTGGTGGGATTAAAGCTGAAACGGGAAAGCAGGAGGGAATTTTTTGATATCCATAAATTCTGCCAACCTCTTCGATTAAATCTTCTGGAATAGAAATATCTAATCTAAAAGTGGGAACCTCAATTAAAAGTTGATGGGTTGATGAGCTGATGGGTTGGTAAGAAATTTTAAAGTCGAGTCTTTTAAGGATATTTTTAATTTCTCTTTTGGGAATTTTCACTCCCAATAATCTTTCTACATAATCTAAATTTAATTTAACCTTTTTTGGCAAGGCCTTTTTTGGATAAAAATCAATCAAGCCGCTAGCTATTGTCCCTTTAGCCACTTTTTCAATTAAACTGACTGCCCTATCTATTGCTAACTCAGTTAAATTTGGGTCAATACCATGCTCAAAGCGCCAAGAAGCATCTGTTTTAAGATCGATTTTTTTTGAACCTTTTCTAATAGTTCGAGGATTAAAATTAGCTCCTTCAAGTACCACTATTTTGGTATTTTTATCTATCTCGGGTTTTTTTCCTCCCTTAATCCCCGCAATCCCCGAAGGTCCTTCTGTGTCAGCGATTATTAAGATATCTTTGTCCAATTCATACTTTTCATTATCTAAAGTGATAATTTTTTCTCCTTTTTTAGCTTTCCTGACAATTATCTTTTGACCCGATATTTTTTCTCCATCAAAAGCGTGTAAAGGCTGACCGGTCTCTAACATAACATAATTGGCAATGTCTACTATATTGTTAATTGGCCTTAACCCACAAACTTTTAACCTGTCTCGAATCCATTTTGGTGAAGGGCTCACTTTTACCTCAGTAACAACCCTGGCCGTATATCTTGAACAATCTTTTTTGTTTTTTACTTCAACTTTAACAAAATCTTTTGCCTTTATCTTTTTATTCTCTTTTAAGCTGAAATCTGGAACCCGATACCCAATACCTAAAATGGCGGCTATCTCCCTGGCAATACCCAGATGAGAAAAACAGTCCGGACCCCGATTGGACAGCACCTCAATGTCTAATATCCAATCACTCCCTATTTTCTTTACCTCCCCTACCTCAAACGCTTTCATTGTTAAGAGTTCGGCCAATTTTTCTGGCTTGGGTAGTCTTTTCTTAAAAAAAGATTGTAACCAGTTGTAGGAAAACACCATAGGTATAATGCTAATTAATGCTAATTTAATATGTGAATGATACAAATAAGCTTACGAATTCTACGAATTTAGGTATGCGAATCTATTCGCAGCATTCGCCTAACAATTCGTAGTATTCGCATTATACTTAAAATTGTTTAAGAAATCGTAAATCGCCACCATAAAACAAACGAATGTCGTTTATTTTGTATTTCATCATAGCCAATCTATCCATTCCGATTCCAAAAGCAAATCCCTGCCAGAATCTGGGATTCAAACCGGAATTTTTTAAAACATTGGGATGAACCATACCAGCTCCTAACATTTCTACCCAACCAGTTCTCTCACAGGTTGAACATCCCTTTCCTCCACAGACCACGCAAGTCATATCAACTTCAAAACCCGGCTCAACAAAAGGAAAGAAGCCCGGTCGCATCCGAATCTTTACTGGCTTTTCAAAAAATCTTTGAAAAAATTCTTGAATAATTGCTTTAAAATTGGCAGCTGAAATACTTTTGTCAATCATTAATCCCTCAATCTGATAAAAGTTAATTTCATGAGAGGTATCGGTAGCTTCATGACGGAAAGTGCGACCGGGAACAATAATTTTAAAAGGCGGACGATTTTTCTCCATATAACGAATCTGCATTGGCGAGGTATGAGTTCGTAGCAAAAGTCCATTTT
>JBHIEB010000072.1:0-2680 GCA_046760405.1 Minisyncoccales bacterium | reverse complement strand
AAGTTAGCAACTACTTTATAACCATTGAACCATTGAACCATTGAGTCGTTTTTAATCTTTAATATGTCTTTATTAACAATTCGAACATTTCTAACATTCGAACTCTCTAACGATTCTTTCAGAATCTGACACATTTTCCTGTCTTTTTCTACTGCAATCACCTTTTTTACTATTTTTTCCAGCTCTAAAGTTAAATTTCCAATTCCAGGCCCAATTTCTAAAACTACATCATTTCTGGAAAGATTAGCTGCTCCAATTATTTTTTTGAGAACTTTTTTATCAATTAAAAAATTTTGACCTAATCTTTTTGAAGGACGAATTCCATATTTTTTCAACAGCTTTTTCACATCTTTTACATCCATAATACCCATATTGTATTTTAACATAAAAGAGAAAGTATGTTTTGAGTTCATTAAAAAATTAATTTTCGGCTAATTAAAGGGTTTACCCTCCTAAATTTTTTGGCTGGTTGCCAAAAACAACCGAAATTAACTGGAAGTTGCCAAAAAATTTAGAGAGAGCTTGACATTTTGACAGGGTATTAGAAAATAGATAGTAGGTATAATAATATATACAAATGTCTGATTTTTCTGACGAACTGAAAAAAATCTTAAAGCCGCTTTTTGTAGCGCTTATTTTAGTTGTTTTAGTTTTTATTTTCGCCTCCCAAAAGGATGAAAACACTTCTCTTTTGTCTTTAGATTTGCCAGAAACTATTTATTCCCAAAGCATTTTTGCTGACCCAACAAAAAAACCCCGGCCAGAATATCCGGAATTTCTTTTTGTCCAAGAGAGCTATCTTCGAGCTATCTCTCCCTCGATCACGGTTACTCCTCAGGTTTTAGGCGCCTTAATAGAAGGCTTTGAACCCCAAGACCTCCAGAAAACAATTGTTGAATATATGGTTGAATCAGGAGATAGTCTTTGGTCAATTGCGGCTAAATTTGATATTTCTTTAAATACTGTTCTTTGGGCTAATAATTTAAATAAAAATTCAGTAATTCAGCCCGGTCAGAAGTTGATTATTCCGCCGGTCTCAGGGGTAATTCACCATGTTAAAGCTGGAGATATTGTTGGTGAAATCGCTGAAAAATATAAAGCTAAGACTCAAGAGATAATTTCTTTCAACGGGCTTTCAAGCGAAGCCGATATTTTTATTGGTGATATTTTAGTCATTCCAAACGGAGTGGTGCCTGCCCCTACCATAAGATATGCTCCGGCCCGGATTCCCTTAGCTGAAAGTTATTTTATCTGCCCGATTTCTTCTCCCTGCCGGATAACTCAAGGCCTCCATTGGTACAACGCTATTGATTTTAGCCATAGTAAATGCGGAGAACCAATTTATGCTGCTGCTGGAGGAAAGGTTTTGAAAGTAAAATTAACCAGATCTACTTCCCGCTGGGCCTTCAAAGGAGCCGGAAATCATCTAACAATTTTACATCCAAATGGAGTAGTAACCGTTTATGCCCATCTCGCTAGCAGTTTTGTTAATCCCGGCGATACAGTTTCTCAAGGACAGATTATTGCTTTAATGGGAGGCCAGCCTGGAACTCCGGGAGCTGGAAGGTCTACTGGTTGCCATTTACACTTTGGCGTTAGGGGAGCCAGAAATCCTTTTGCTAAATAACTAAAAACCTTAAACACTTTCTCTTATTCTATACATTAGGGCTTCGGAAAGATGTTCGTATAAAATATTTTCTGAGTTTCCTAAATCAGCAATAGTTCTGGCTACTTTTAAGACTCGATGATAACCCCTGGCAGATAGTTTACCAGAATCAACATATTTTCTTAAAAGGTTTTGACTTGCCAAATCAACTTGGCAATGTTTTTTTATTTGAGGTATTTCCATTTCTGAATTGGTTTTTTCTGTTCTGAATCTTTCTTGTTGGATTTGACGAGCAATTTTAACTCTTTCTCTTATTTTCAAGCTAGAGTTCTCCTGGTCAATAGCTACTAATTTTTCATATTTTAATTGGGGAACAGTAATAAAAAGATCAATTCTGTCCATTAAGGGGCCAGATAACTTTCTTTTGTATTTTTGAATTTGAGAATTAGTACAATTGCACTTTTTTTCTGGGTCTCCATAGTAACCGCAAGGACAGGGGTTGGAAGCTGCTACTAAAGTAAAACGGGCCGGTAGGGTTAAAGAATATTTTGACCTTAAGATTGTTATTTTTCCTTCTTCAATTGGTTGCCTCAAACTTTCTAAAACATCGCGATGGAATTCTGGGAATTCGTCCAAAAACAAAACTCCCCGATGGGATAAGGTTATTTCTCCTGGTCGGGGAGGATTGCCTCCGCCGATTAAAGCAACCTCAGATGAGACGTGGTGAGGAGAACGAAATGGCCTGAAATTAATCAGGGGTTTATTTTTGGATAAAAGTCCAGTTATACTATAAATTTTCGTTACTTCCAAAGACTCTTTAAAAGAAAGTGGGGGTAAGATTGAGGGAATAGCTTTGGCTAAAAGTGTTTTCCCAGCTCCTGGTGGCCCTACCATTAGTAAATTATGCGAACCGGCGGCAGCAATTTCCAGAGCTCTTTTTGAAGATTCTTGTCCCTTAATGTAGCCCAAGTCAATTGGGTACTCAGGGTCCGGGAGAAGATCTTTAATATCTATCTTTTGAGGTAAAATTTCTTTTTCTCTTTCTAAGTAATTTATAACTTCTTTTAAGTTTTC
>JBHIEB010000071.1:0-2740 GCA_046760405.1 Minisyncoccales bacterium | reverse complement strand
ATTCTTGGAGGTATTATGGTGATATCGTATCTTAGTCCATTTTCCTCCCTCAACCCTCGATACATATAATAAAGCTCAAGATTGGGGGCAGCTTTTAACCACTCTTTATCATATATAACTTTTCTCATATCACCTAAATACCGAATATCTGGCTTTACACTTTTTATTGTTTTCTTCTTTTTTTGTGTTTTATGATTCATGATTCATGATTTTACTTCCATACCCTTTTTGTTTTGATATGCCATTCCTCTATATTACTAAATCTTTTTGATGGGTCAACAATTATTTTTTCATTTATCCCTTTAATCTCCTCGGAGACAAAATAAAGATAATCTGGGTTATATAAAAATATCGCTGGGGCATCTTCAATTAAAAGGTCCTGAAACTCTTCTAATCCTTCTTTTCTTTCTGTATTGTCTAAAGATTTCCGAGCAACCTCCAAAAGCTTATCACCCTTTTTATTTTCGTAATTGGCTAAATTTAAACCCAGCTCTCCTTTTTGGGAGGAATGCCAAAAAGGAAAGGGGTCTGGTATTAAGCCCAAAACTTCACCAAATAAAAGAGCCTCAAAGCCTCTCTTCCTTAGAGTTTCTCTTTCCAAAGTATTAATGTCAAATGTCTTAATTTCAACCTCAACTCCCAATTGACTCCATTGATTTTTTAAAATTTCAGCTACCTGAACCAGAGAAGGTTGATCAACTGTAACGAAAGAAAATTTAAGAGGTAAAATTTCTTCTGGTTTTTCAAAACAGATTTCATTTAGTTTCTCTCTGGTTTTTGATTTAACTTCACCGGTTCCGTTTTTAATTCCGAGGGGATCCAAGATATCGTTACGGTATTTTTCTTGAAACCTGATTACCGCTGCCTTTGTTTTTTGACCAAAGTATCCGGTAACTTCACCTTCAGGATAAACTTGAGGATCTTTGGCTAAACATTTTTGAAGTTCTCTTACTTCTGTGCCCTTTGAACTAAAAGAGAGGTTACTTTTAAATTGAAAAGGCAATTCTTTTCTTATAATTTTTTCTCGGTAACCTGATTCTCTCATTAAAAATCCCGCTTTTTCTAAAATTTCTTTTGCTTTCTCGATGTCAAACCGATATTCTCCTGATGGCTTTTTGAAACCATAAATATTAGGCAGAATAGGAGATTGGACAATTTCTCCATAACCTGAAAGAACTTTATTCAAAATCTCATTTTTATCTGTTCCGTAATTTAGAGCTTTTCTGATTTCTTTTTCAGCCAGAACTTTTGATCCGCCAGCTGGCGGATTTAAATTTAAAAAAACAGCGAAATATCTTGGCAAGGAAAAAGGGTAAAGTCTTAAATTTCCGCATCTCTCGGCTGGCTGGGTTGATAAGGCGCATTCAGGAAGGTCTTTAATAGAATTTAAAGAGAACCCTTTAATTTCTCCTTTTTGATAAGCTTTAATTAATTGCTCCTCTGCATCAAAAAATCGAAAGGAAATATTTGGAATATAGGGACCATTAGAAAAATAGAGAGGATTTCTAACCAAATCTAAGGCCATTATTTTTCCTTCTTTGTCTTGAGATAGATTTTTTAATTTATAGGGGCCTGAGCCAATTGGATTTAAATTTACTGAAGCTAAAGGAAAATTTTTGGGAGGAATGTTTTCCCAAACATGTTTTGGTATTATTTTTAAGGTACAATTTTCTAAAAAAATAGAAGATTCATTTTTTAATTTGAAACGAAGAGCTCGGTCAGAAATTTTTTCTACTTCTACTCCCAACCAACTAGGCCTCAACGGACTTTTAATCTCTGGACTTTGGATGGTCTGGATAGTGAAAATTACATCATCAGCTGTTAAAGGATGTAAATCTTGCCAGAGAATGTTTTCTTTTAGATAAAATTCATAAATTTTTCCCTCTTCAAGAATTTTATACTCCTTTACTAAATCTGGTTGAATTTTGCCCTCTGAATCATATTTCATTAAACCGGAGAAAATCAGTTCAGTTAGATCTCTATCTACGTCAGAAACCGGAGCATAAATTGGATTAATAAATCTTGGAAAACCTATCACTCCCTCAACATATGTTCCTCCCAAAGCCGGGGCAATTTTTGTTTTTTCAAAATAAAAGTCAATTGAAAGAAAAACAAAGGAGGCAAAAAAAAGGGCGCCGAAAACAAAAAAAGAAATTTTCTCTCTCTTGGTTAAAACTTTAAAAAATTGTTGCCATTGATTTTTAGAAGGAAATTGATAAGACATAGATCCATTTCTTCTCTGGCTTTGTTTCATTTAAAGAATAAGGTTCAGTAGAGCTAAAACAATAAATAAAACTCCAAAAATTATTGTTGCCCAAAAAATTTTTTTCTCAATACCTCTTCTGGTAAGATAAAATCCTTCTCCGCCAAAAGCCGAACCTCCTTTTTGGAAAAGAATAGTAACAATTAAAAAAACAGCAACTAAAATTTGGGCAATGAAGAGAAAGTTTTTCATATTTCGGTTTACTCAATATGACCCTGAGTTTGTCGAAGGGTCATTTCTTTAGGCCTAAGAGAAAACTTATTCCCCAGACAATTATTGTTGAAAAAAAGAGAGCAAGGAGTCCTGAGACTTGAAGCTCCCGGAAGAAAATATCCACAAACCAAATTATTGCCATATTAATTATCAAAGAAAATACACCCAAAGTTAAAATTTTTAAAGGCAAGGTAATTTTATCTAAAATTGGTTTAATAAAAAAATTAATCAAACCCAAAATAGCCCCAACCAAAATTAAAATCT
>JBHIEB010000070.1:0-2989 GCA_046760405.1 Minisyncoccales bacterium | reverse complement strand
ATGAGAAAATTACCTATCTTGCCTTATGTCCTGTTGAGATTAATGAAAAAATCAGCTCCTGGTCTCGAAATTAAAGCTGCAGGAAAAGTTAAAACCCTGAAAGATGCCAAAGAGGCAATGAAAGCTGGGGCTGATATTATTGGCACAAGTTCTGGAGTTGAGATAATGAAAGAAGCAAGAAAGAAATCCTAAATCCGAAATCCTAAATTCTAAACAATATCAAAATCCAAAATTCAAATGACCAAAACACGTTTTGAATTTTGAGCATTAGAATTTAGAATTTGTTTAGGATTTAGATATTAGAATTTAGAATTTTATTTTTATGTATAAACCAATTGTTGGGCTTGAGGTGCATGTCGAACTGAACACAAAATCTAAGATGTTTTGTTCTTGTAAAAATGATCCTGATGAAAGACATCCTAATGTCAATGTTTGTCCTATTTGCATGGGGCATCCAGGAGTGCTGCCAGTAATTAATGAAGAAGCAGTAAAAAAAGTAATAAAAACCGGTTTAGCTCTAAATTGCCAGATTCCTGAACATTCAAAATTTGATAGAAAAAATTATTTTTACCCTGACCTTCCTAAAAGTTATCAAATATCACAATATGATATGCCGCTTTGTAAAAAAGGTTATTTAAAATTTGGCATTTCGGCAGGCTCAGTGTCAACCCTGAGCGGAGTCGAACGGGTTGGTGATAAAAAAATTAGAATCAGGCGCGTTCATTTAGAAGAAGATACAGGAAAGCTCATCCATCCAGAAGGTGAGGATTATTCACTTGTTGATTTTAATCGGGCGGGGATTCCTTTAATGGAGCTGGTTACTGAGCCAGATTTGAGGTCAGCAAAAGAGGCCAGAAAATTTGCTGAGGAGTTGCAATTAATCTTGAGATATCTTGATGTTTCTGATGCTGATATGGAGAAGGGCCAGCTTAGAGTGGAGGCGAATATTTCTTTGCCAGCGACAAAAAAATTAGGTACTAAGGTAGAGATTAAAAATCTTAATTCCTTTAAAGCAGTAGAGAAAGCAATTGACTATGAGGTTAAAAGACAAGCAAAAATTTTAAAATCAAGGAAAAAAATCATTCAGGAAACTCGGGGCTGGGATGAAGTAAGAGGAGTGACAGTAAGCCAAAGAGAGAAAGAGGCAGCTCATGATTATCGATATTTCCCTGAGCCTGATTTACCAGTGCTCCATCTTGGGGTACCAGATTTTCTTAATGAAATTCGAGCTGGAATTCCTGAGCTTCCTCAGCAAAGAAGAGAAAGATTTAAGAAAGAGTATAAATTAGATGAAGCAACCATTGAAATTTTTGTCTTTAACAAAGATTTGGGCGAATATTTTGAAAAAGTTATGTCGGAATTAAGAAATTGGGTGAAAGAAGAAGAGATAAAAGGGAAAATTACCAGAAATGAATTTTTAAGACTGACAAAAATCTGCTCAAATTACATAATTACTGATTTGCAGGGATTACTCAAAGGAGCTCAGGTTGTAGGAGAAGACTTTTTGATAACTCCAGAAGATTTTGCTGAATTTATCACTTTAATTTACGAGGGAAAGATTTCAAGTAAAATTGCTAAAATGCTTTTGGAGGAAATGTTTAAAACCGGAGCTGATCCATCTCACATCATTGAAGAAAAAGGATTGATTTTAATAACCGATGAAGCTGAAATTAAAAAAATTATTAAAGAGGTGATTTCAAAAAATCAAAAAGCAGTTTCAGATTTTAAAAAAGGCAAAGAAAATGCTTTACAATTTTTAATTGGACAGGTAATGGCTCAGACAAAAGGGAAAGCTAATCCCGAAATTGTGAGTAAAATTTTAAAGAAAGAAATCAAAGGCTTGCCCGCCTAAATTTTTGGACAGCTTATAGTTAAATTTGGTTGCTTTTTGGTAACCAGTCCAAAAATTTGGGAGGGTTGACAAGTTTTCTTGCTTTTCTAAAATAATAATAGTAGATTTATATCCCTGGGGAAAAGAGTGTTAGCAGTGACGAAGGTATTTAATTAAGATGCCTAAGGACCTTTCTGCTGTAAGGGGCAATTCAGCCAAGGCCACATTGCTAATGTTCTCCCCAAAAAGCCTCCTCTTTCAGGAGGTCTTATTTTTTAATCAATTTTTCAGCTTCTCTATAATTTTTTATCCAATAAATTCCCTTATCTCTTTTAAACCAGGCCATTTGGCGACGAGCGAATTGTAAGGTATGAAGCTTAATATTTTCTTTTACCTTGTTTTTATCGATTTTGTCCTCAAAATAATCGCTCCATTCTTGATAGCCAATTGTTTGGAGGGAATAAGCCCCTTTATATTTTTTGATTAAATTTTTTGCCTCTTTTTCCAATCCTAACTTAAACATTTTTTCCACTCTTTTTGAAATTCTTTTTTTTAACTCTTTTTCTGGTAATTTTATTCCAATTTGGAGTGTATTAAAAAGTGGTTCACCTCTCTTTCTCTGTTTCCAGAATGATTTTTTTGTAACCTTACAAACTTCAATTGCCCTAATTAGTCTTCTTTTGTTTTCTTTTTCAATAAATTTCGCTCCCTCTGGATCCAATTTTTTATAAATTTTAAATAGTTCTTTTTCAGTTTTTGCCTCTAATTCTTTTCTCATTCTTTTTCGAGACGGAACTTTTGGGAAAATGATATTATCAACTATTGCCTGAATATAGAGACCTGTTCCCCCAACCAGGAATGGCAATTTCCCTCTTTTTTGAATATCTCTAATAACTTTTAGAGCTCTTTTTTTATAGACTGCCACATTGAAATTTTCGTCTGGATAAATTATATCAATCAAGTGATGGGGTATGCCACTAACAACATATCTACTTGTCTCCTGTCTCCTGTCTCCTGTCTCTCGTTTTGGTTTTGCCGTTCCAATAGTCATTCCTTTGTAGATTTGTCTTGAGTCAGCCGAAATAATTTCACCATTAAATTTTTTGGCTAACTTTATTGCCAAATCTGTTTTTCCAACAGCTGTTGGTCCTAAAATCA
>JBHIEB010000069.1:0-3118 GCA_046760405.1 Minisyncoccales bacterium | reverse complement strand
TTTGGATATTTCTTTTTTACGAAATCTAGAGGTGTTTAATCCCGTGGATTAAACATTCCAAGAACTCTTTGAAATACTCTGGAAAATAATCAGTTTCTGCGAGTCTCCTGAATCCCAAAAATTCAATCTCAGTGAAGAAGGCCAAGTAATAGCTTGGATACCCACTGATAGAATACCTACTGCTCTTAAAGAACCAAAAGGGCTAATTATTCTCGAGGGCTCTTATATAATGACCCAAGACCTGGATTACTGGTTAGGTATAGCCTGTGATGGTGACCAGAGTGAGATTGCTAGAATTAAAGAAGAAGAACGTATTGTGTAAAAACCCTGAGCATCAAGCCCAGGGCCTTTTTTATTTCAAAAAATAAAGGCATAGGGTCCAAACATCCATAAATATTTAAGCCGGGAAATGGCAGAGAACAGTTCTCTGCCATTTCGGTTATTGTAATTTGGAATTTCTCCAAAATGCATAGGTCCGACCTATGCCAATTTTATCTTTTGAATCATCTGTTTAATCTTCCAGATTAAACACTCACAAAACCTCCGTCAAATATTACCATGACCGTTATTTGACGGTAGTTTAAAAATACGGCCGTTGAAATTAAACTTCTCAAAGGCAGCCTTTGAGAAGTCGAACCCTTTTCGGGCATTGCATGTCTAAATATATCTTACCTAAAAATAGCTTTTTCCCAAACTTCTTTTTTGATTTTGATATTAAACACTGTAGTCCAAAAATTAAGAACTTTCTTAAACCAAACTCCTCGCCTCGGATTTCTTACTACTTCTTTAATATCTTTTTCAGGATAAGCTTTAAATAGCCATCTCAAGTCTTCCCAAGTTCCGTAATTTAGAACCTGAGTAATAATATACTCTTTATCTATTTCTAAATCTAAACTGGCGATATCGTATGACCAGAATAACCATCTCATTTTTTTGGAAATTTTTATTTTAGCCATTCTTTTTGATATCCTTTTATTTCTTCAATTAAAAATTTTTTTATCTTCCCCCAAGAAACAAAATGGGTTAGATACAACCTTCTCTTTTGTTTTTTTTCAGCATCAGCAAAATAGGTTAAGCCTCTTAAGCCAACATAAATGTTAAAATTTGGATATTTCTTTTTTACGAAATCTAGAGGTGTTTAATCCCGTGGATTAAACACTCTTAAAACTAAGTGTTTAAGATTGAACCTTAAACAATAAATGGAGGTCAAACACCTACAAATGCTTAAATTAGAAAAATTACAGAGAGCAGTTCTCTGTCATTTCGGTCATTGGAATTTGAGATTTATTTGAGATTTGGAATTTGTAATTTGGAATTTCTCCAAAATGCATAGGTCCGACCTATGCCAATTTTATCTTTTGAATCATCTGTTTAATCTTCCAGATTAAACACTCACAAAACCTCCGTCAAATATTACCATGACCGTTATTTGACGGTAGTTTAAAAATACGGCCGTTGAAATTAAATTTCTCAAAGGCAGCCTTTAAATTACTTTAAACATTCCAGTTGAATGCAAGCTGTTGTTTGTTGAAAAGAAGGCTTTGGCACCACGGAACCTTGATCAATCCCAGTGGACTGAGGACTAGGTGAAGAAACACTTAGAACTACCTGATTGGTGGCAAGATATCATGAATTCAATGCGGAGCGGGTTTGTGACAATGACGGGGGGTCTTCTAATGCCTGGTATTACTCAAGCGGACCAAGGGCTCAACTACGTTTGTTCTAGGGGTTAGTTAATCTTACAGCAGCGTACCTCAACAGTTATCCAAGTATTGGTATTACAGTTACAAAACCAGCCGTTACCAACCGGAGCCGAACGGAAAATTCTATCACCCGCCGCAGCATTAGTGCACTTACAACCACCGCCGGTAGCCGTATAACCGGCGGCGCAGTAAACGGTGTCATAAGCGTACACTTGAGTTACCTGATTATAGCATGATAAAGAGATTCCTGTAATTTGTGATCCGCCCCCGATAAAATTTGTTGCGTTTATGTTACCCACGACGTCGAGCTTTTGTTGAGGCGAAACAGTCCCGATGCCGACATTGCCATTGTTGCCGACAACAAGCTGGACTGCATCAAGGGCGTCTTGAAATCGTAAGAAATCATCTCCCCCAGTATTCTTTATCCAAATTGAAGGAGAGAAAGGAAGACTAACATTATCAATTTGGGGGGTATCAGGAGAAAATTGAGCTGGGGCGGCAACATTTGCGCCTGGTGGCGCTTGGGAAGGCTCAGTCCAGGCTAAAATAAATATGACCAGAAGAAAAGAGAAAATTAAGACTCCCAGAGTAAGGGGAAACAACTGGTTTTTGTCCTTTAGCGAACCTAAGATAGTTCTGAACCCATTGAATAAATTAATTTTTTTTCTCATATTTTTAGCAATTAGCTTCCTCTATTCAGACACTTTTGTGTCTGACGAGTTCACTATTGCAGATTATTAAATTAGTTAATTTTAATTTATTCTACCAAGATTTTATTAAAAGAAAAACAAGTTTTGATAAAAATTTATTAATCGTTCTCCCCAAAAAAGCGCCAAAAAAGTTCCAGTAATCAAAAATGGGCCAAAGGGAATCTCTGATTTTAAAGTTTTAAGGCCTGCAGCAATAAGGATTAATCCAATTATCGCTCCAATAAAAAAAGCGGAAAACAAAGCTACTAAAATATTTGGAAAGCCCAAAAATAAACCCATAAAAAAAGCTAACTTTATATCACCTACACCCATCCAACGACCCCTTGAAATAAGGACAATGGACAGAAAAAAACTTAATGCTAAAATGGCTGACAAGAGAGGATTTAACAGAATCATAAAATCCGAAATCCTAAATCCTAAATCCGAAACAAATCCTAAATTCAAAATTCTAAACAATTGATATAAAAAAGCGATTACTATTGCGGGGTAAATTACTCTGTCAGGAATAATATAGTGTTTTAAGTCGTAGACAAAAATAATGATTAAGAGACAGGAAACAAGAGACAAGAGACAAAGATTTAGAAAGCTCAAGATTATGGAGTCATGGAGCCATAAATTAGTGCTCTGAAAGATAAAAAGAAATAAAAATCCCGTAGCTAACTCAACTAAGGGATATTGAAAAGAAATAGGTTTTTTACAATAACG
>JBHIEB010000068.1:0-3170 GCA_046760405.1 Minisyncoccales bacterium | reverse complement strand
AAAACTTGGGAGGGCTTGACAGCACTTCTTGCTTTTGTTATTCTGGAAAGCAGGATCAAAAGTTTCATTTCGAAAAAATGCCAGAATTAGTAAAAAATAAAATGAATACTTCAAACTTCCCAACTAAGTTGGCGGTTATGTATGTTTTTGTTATTCTCTTCATCCTCTTTAATTGGCTGGGAGGTTTTAATATAAATAAGAATTATCAACTTATAAGAATAAAGTAGAAAAATAAATTAATTTTAGAAACCAGACCTCCCAGCCAAGCTGGGAGGTTTTCTTTTTTGGTCTGACCCCCTCTCATTTTAAGTGGCAGGGGGCCAGGTCAAAAGGAGGTTTGATCTGGGATTGCTCTTTTAAACAAAAGGAGATGGTATAGTGGAATCTGAAAAAGATAAAGGAAATTCAACATCCAAGCGATGGTCAGGACGGCGTATTTGTGCCGCTTTTCCACACGCCCCTGGACGGTTTGTCAGATCTATGGGGGAAAGAACGACCGAAGATAAAAAGCAAGGAGGTGAAAAAGCCAAATGTCGTTAACTGGAATGAATGGAATCCCTAGCCGAGTTAAACATACTGGTAAACTGTTGAAACTTGTAGGTTACGCTAGATTAGGAAAAATTATAAGACTGGAATACGAGGAATACGAATCCTGGCAAATTACTTCAAAAGACGGAGATTGCAGCGTTGGAATTCCTGGGAGACTAACTGTCTCCTACACTAATCAGAAAAAAGAGGAAGAAAAATTTAAGAAGAAAAGCGAAACTCAAGTAGGAGCCAGAATAACGGTGGAATACGAACTCGATAATGCCAACCAAAAAGGAGGTGAAAAGGCCAATGCTGAGAATTAACAAAGTGCCGGGAATCACTGGCAAAGTCGGAATTCCTGGATGTATAGTTGATCCTAAGACAAATACAGTGGCGGTATTAGTAAGTTGTACCAGATCAGGAGACGATATGTTGCTAGAATTTGAGCCTAGGAAAAGAGTTCCCATAAACGAAGGGCCCATCGAAGTTATTGGGATTCCTAAGTATCTAATTGTCTACACCAATCCTGAGAAATGGGAGTTGGTGGAGGACAACGTTTCAGACAACGCTCCAGTAGAAAAAAGAAAGAGGCTGGTACTAAAATACAGACTTGAAGGAGGGGAACGCAGCGTCTTGGGGCTCATCCCCGGAGGTTCAAAAGAGTAGATAGGAGGTAGAAAGCTTTGGAAAAATTGGAAAAACCCGTAGGGATTTCTAACCGCCTCATTATTTATCCGAAGGAAGAGAGAGAAGAGGATTCAGTGAAAATTGAGATATTTGACCTTTCAGAGTGGCACAGAGAGAATAAACAGAGTCCCGGTGGAAAGAATTCTGTTATTTTAACATTGAAATACAAGCGTGTCAGTGAAAAAAAGTTAGGAGACATTTGAGCTGGAATTACTGTCTCGAATGAATCCTTTAAATATTTAGCACATTGCTTTTTTAAAACAAACAATCCAAAAGAAAGGAAAAGAGGTGAAAGCGCCAATGAGCTTGCCAGGAAGAGCCGGAGTTCCTAATCGGCTGTTCATCCGAAACAATGAAAATGAAACCGAAGAATTGTGGGAATTGATGAATGCCGACATAAATGCAGAAGAAGACGAAATGACATTAAAATTAGAGCTTCGCGAAACAAGGCCTTTAGAGACAGAGACATCGAGAAGGATTTTTCCTTTTATCGATCAACATTCATGTTGAGCGGGTATGGAGGTACGATCCAATTCAGCTTACTATAGTTCCTTAATTTTTTTAGAGATGGGTTCATCAAAGATGTCCCATCTTTTTTTGTTTAAAATTTGATTTATATCAAAATTTGAGTTATGCTTTAAAATAGAAGAAATAATTTGCTATGGAAAATATCGATAAATCTTTTCTCTTTTTGTTAATTCTGATAATCTTTCTTTCTCTAATAGTTTTTTTGATTGGAAACAATCAATTATTTTTATTTATTAATCAAAAAATTGCTAATTCCATTTTAGATTTTATTGTCCTTTATATATTTACTCCTCTTTTCCTTTTGTTAGGGGCCGTTCCTTTTTTTATGCTTTTCTTCAAGCAATATAGGGCCCTGGGTGCTTTTTCTTTGGTTTCTGGATTTCTCTGCTATGTATCAGGGAGTTTGTTAAAACTCCTATTTAATATGCCAAGACCTTTCCATGTTCTTCCAGCCAGAGTTATTGGGCCCTGGCATATGAGTTATTTTTCTTTTCCCTCTTCTACCACCATGTTGGCTTTTGGGCTTGCCCTTCCTTTTTTGGTAGAAAAACCAAAATATGGATTAATATTCTTAACCCTTGCCTTTTTGGTTGGATTTTCAGTGATTTATACCGGATTTCATTTTCCTCAAGATGTAATAGCGGGAATATTTCTTTCTCTTTTGATAGTTTTTTTATTAGTTAAAAAATTAAAAAGTTTATTATAATGGCTTGGAAAAAAGTCGAAAAGTGTTTAAGAAGCGAAAAGTGTTTAATTCGAAGTTTTAAACATATTTAAACATAGTTTATGGAGTTTGAAGAAGTTTTGAGAAAAAGGCATTCTATAAGGAGATTTCAGGAAAAAGAAATTCCCAGCAAGACTATTAGAAAAATTGTGGAAATGTCAAATTTATCTCCTTCAGCTGGCAATTTGCAGGCAAGGAGCGTAGTAATTGTAAAAGATAGAAAAACAAAAGAAAAGGTTTCAGAGGCGGCTTTGGATCAGTATTTTATTGCTGAAGCTCCAGTTGTCTTTGTAATCTGCGCTAATTTAGAAGAGTCCGCTAGCAAATATGGAAAAAGAGGTAGAGAGTTTTATGCAATTCAAGATGCCACTATTTTTGCCTCCTATTTGCAGCTGATTATTACATCTTTAGGCCTTGCCTCTTGCTGGGTTGGAGCTTTTTATGAAAGTGAGCTAAGAAAAATTTTGGGTTTGCCAGAAAGAATGAGACCCATAGCAATAATACCAGTAGGTTTTGCAGCTGAAGAACCTTATTTAACTGGAAGGAAAAGTTTGTCTGAGATCATTGAAAAGGAAATTTGAAAAATTATGCCTTTGAAATTACCCAAAAATAAGGAAAAAATTCACTGGACAAGGCATGCTAAAGAGAAAATGCGTCAGTATCGGTTATCTGAAAGAAGATTGAAAAGGGTTTTAAGACAGCC
>JBHIEB010000067.1:0-3257 GCA_046760405.1 Minisyncoccales bacterium | reverse complement strand
TCGATAAATTTTACTTGGACCGCCAGAAAGATAGAGAACAGCGCCATTTTTATATATTAATACTATAAAAAGTCTTCGGCTAGATTACCTCGGGCCTTCGCCCGCCGAAGCGGGCTTCGGCCCGCGGAGGCGGGTGACACGCAGTCAGCTTAAGTAGCAAGACAAAGTTATCCCCAGCTGCTGCTATCTCTCGCCGAGCCTCAGTCACCTTAAAAGAAAAAACAAAATTCCTTTTGGGCTCGGCTGCGAGGTGTCCCCCTCGACAACTAGCCTCAGACTACTTAAAATTATTCTTATTTTAGAGATAAATTATGCTCAAAGAACTAATCGATAAATTTTACTTGGACCGCCAGAAAGATAGAGAACAGCGCCATTTTTATATTACTGATGCCGGAAAATGTCCGAGAACAGTTTTTTTTAAATTTAAAAAAGCTCCCCGGGAAGAAATGGAAGCCAGGGTTTTGCGAATGTTTGACCACGGAGATTATATTCATCAACTCATTATGAAGCCTTTACTTAGCATAAGAGGGATTCAGGTAGTTGCCTCAGAAGTTAACATCCCTCCCCAAGAATTAATTTCAGGAAGGGCTGATGCAATAATTAGTGACGGAAAAGAATTGTATGTGGTTGATATAAAAAGTATGAATAGTATGGTCTTTAAAAGTTTGGAAGCTGCAAAGGAGGATAACATTGACCAGCTTCAACTCTATTTACATTTTTTCAAAATTAAAAAAGGAATTTTACTTTATGTTAATAAAGATACCCAGGAATTAAAAGAATTTTTAGTAAATTACGATCCAGCTCAGGCTCAAATTCTTTTAAAGGGATTAACTCAACTTAAAACAAAAATCGATTCAAATATTATTCCTCTGAGACTTCCTGGTTGGCCAGAAGATTGGCAATGTCGCTACTGCCAGTTTAAAGAGATTTGTCAGATGGCAGGTGGAGGAAATGTGAAATGGGAGGAATTTAAGAAAAAAATTGAGACCCAATCTGGATAATATTGACTGCTCAGGAGGCCATCCCGAGTAACTTGATGGGTTTAGGTTTTGATTATATCCTTAACTAACAATGAAAGCAGGGTAAAATATTTTACCCTCATTTTTTTATTTTATTAAACTGTCTGGGGACTATGAATTTCCATTATTTAACATGCATAATCTACCATTGATTAGATTTTAAAAAATAAAAAACTCTGCAAGAGTTTCAGCAGAGCTTTTGAATGGGTTTAGAATATTTCTTTCTAAGTCTGTTGTACTCTCGATTGTAGCAGACTTTACAAACAGGACAGCTTCCATCTCTGATATAGACGGGTTTCACTCGGCCGCAAATAGAGCATTCTTCTTTGGCAACGAAATAGTTATAGTAACAGGTTTTACAAACTGGTTGACCATCCTTGGTGCGTAATACTACTGGTCTTTTTTGACCACAAATAGAACATTTTTCCTCAGGAAGTTTATAGAATTCTCGATGGTAACAGGTCTTGCAAACTGCTTTACCATTGTTACGTTTCACGACTGGCCTTACCCGGCCGCAAATAGAGCATTCTTCTTTGAGAGGTTTGTAAAACTTTCTATTATAGCAGTTTCGGCATACCAACTGGCCAGTTTTCCGATTTTTATGAACTTTTTTATCTTTACCACAGATCTCACAAGTTGGCATTTTATCACCTCTGTAAAGAACAACTAAAAAATAATATATTTTATTAAAATAGTCAAGGTATTAAATTTTCAGAGAATAATAAACTTCCATTAGTTAAAATGTAAAGTTTTTTGTCCTCTTTATTAAAGAAAATTTCTGGATTTTTAAACTCAGCCAAATCAATGATGTTTACTTTGTCTCGGTCGTCAATCTCAACGATTTTTATAATATCTCCAGCATTAAAAATTAAATAATTAGAATTTAGCCAAAAAACATCTTTGATTTTTTCGGAAAGACGAACTAAAAAAATGCTTTCTCCAACTTTTCTTTTGGGTCGGCCCATTTTCTCTTTTAAAAATAAAACCCAGATTTCAGATTCAGAAAAATAAACTAATTTTTTGAGGTCAGGAGAAATTTTAGAAGAACGAATTCCTTCAAAAAATTTTTCAAACAATTTTGAATCAGAATTAAACAAATATAAGATTTGTCCTTCTTGGAGAAAAATAAACTCAGGATAAATATTTAACTCATACCCTGTTTCTTGCTTTAAAGGGAAGGGCAATTCTGTAATTTTTTCTTTTATTGAAAAGGAAGAATCTGTTTTTGAAAGATAGCCTAAATTATCTAAATAATAGGTTTCGTTATTTAAGGTCTGATAGGCGACAATATCTTTAAGGGGTGATAAAGGCTCTTTAGTTTCTTTCAAGAGAGGTGGAGTTCTGTCAATTTCCAAAGTAAAATATTTTAATTGTTCTTCTGTTCCAACTTCTAAAAAAATCTCTTTTCCATTACCGGAAAATTTCAAATTAAAAAGTTCAACTCCTTTTTTTGAAATATCGTCTTCTTTAAGAAGATGACTTTTGACATTTCTATCTAAATCATAGAGTTTCAAAGCCCAGAATTCTCCATTCCTTTCTTCCAAAATTATTTTCTTCCCATCTGACGAGAACCAAGAATTTTTTGCTTCTTTAGTTAGAATATTGAAATTTGGATTCTTTGGGAATAAAACAAGATTTTTAGCTTCGGTAACCTCTTTTTCTTTTATTTCTAAATCTTTTTCCCAGGAGAAATATCCTTCTTTTTTTACTTTAATATGATATTTTTTGGGCAAAAGATTCTCAATTAGGGCTGAGCCAAAGAAAAAATCTGTTTTTTTAGCTAATTTTCCATCCAAATAAATTTCGGCCTGTTTTGGTATCACTTTCAAAAAAAGTCCTCCTGTCTGAGTTAATGACTTGCGTTCAAAATCAAATCTGTAGCCCTGTAAATAAAAGGTTAAGGTGGGAGCGGTAAAAAGAAATATAATTAAAAAAACAAATAATAAAATTTTTCGAGTTCTCCTTTCCATTCTTAGGATTATACTAAATAAGAACCCAAATCGGAAGGGGGTCAGGCGGATGGATGAGGACGAGCGATTGACTTGATGAAAATTTGCAAAATTTAAAAAGATAAGTTAAAATCTTTAAGATAGAGTGATTTTGCTCTATATAACAGATAACAACCCAATGAGGAAGGGGGTCCGGCGAATACCCACGGTTTCCCCGCTTGCCCCGCACATAAATTATGTGCGGGGTGAAGAAAATATTAAAAACCAAGCGGTTTTTAAGGAGCGGTGT
>JBHIEB010000066.1:0-3277 GCA_046760405.1 Minisyncoccales bacterium | reverse complement strand
GGGCTGATCTTCTGCTACCCCTGAAGACCTAACTGCTACATCGCAATCTTTACCATATTTTTTGCTGAGAATCTTGTAGGCTTTAATTATTTCTTCCTTTAGCTCCTCAGAGAATTTTGCTTTCAAAAAAAGACTTCTAGATTTCTTTCCGGTTTCTTGTAAACTCTTTATGTTTTGGGAATCAAATTTTTTAAAAATTTCTTTTAATTTCTGGTCAATTTTATTTTTCTTTAAAAAATGCCAATAAGCTTTTGTGGTAATGGCAAAACCATTGGGAATATTTATTCCCTTTTTAGTTAATTGAGAAAACATTTCCCCCAAGGAAGCATTCTTCCCTCCAACCAAAGGAATATCTTTTGCCGAAATTTCCCTAAACCAGAGAATAAATTTTTGAGACTTAATAGCCACTTTTTTTATTTAACTAATGCTTTTTTAAAAACATCTACTACTGATGCTAACGACTCTTGTAGTTTTTGATTATTTGAGATTTCATTTATGAAAAGGGTAATCATAAGAGCAACAAATAAAAAATCTAACAAAAAGACTATAAATCCATTTTTCTTTGAGGATGCTTTTTTGAGTTTCATATGTTAGATTTAATCAAGATTTAATTACTTCTCTCACTCTCTCAACGCTTTCAGGGTTGGCTAAGGTCGAAAGATCACCCAATTCCTCACCAGTAAATAATCTTTTTAAAATCCGTCTCATAATTTTCCCACTTCGTGTCTTTGGTAAATCTTTTATCAAATAAACTTCTTTTGGCAGGGCAATTGGTCCAATTTCTTTTCTGATTTGAGCGGTCACTTCTTTTTTTATCTCTTCTTCTATCCTTTTAATTTTTAAAACTACAAAAGCTACCGGCACCTCTCCTTTGATTTCATCTGGAACCCCTACTACCGCACATTCGGTTATGTCAGGATGTAAATTAATAGCCGCCTCCAGCTCTCCGGTGGTTAATCGGTGGCCAGCCACTTTGATCACATCATCTACTCGGCCAACAATTCTAATTAGTCCGTTTTTATCTTTTAAAGCAGCATCGGAGGTGAAATAAATTTCATCGTCATATTGACTCCAATAAGTTTTTTTATATCTTTCGGGATCTTTATAAACTCCCCTTAAAAGCCCGGGGGCAAAGGGGGGTAAGATTACCAAATTCCCTTCTTTTCCTGAAGAACAAGACTTTCCTTTATCATCTAAAATATCGACTCTTACTCCTGGGAAAGGTAAACCGGTAAAGGCCGGTTTAAAAGGCCCAATTCCGGGCAGAGAAGTAATTAGAATTCCGCCAGTTTCGGTCTGCCACCAGGTATCAACAACCGGGCATCTTTCTTTACCGACCTCCTTGAAATACCAGAGCCAGGCTGTCTCATCAATTGGTTCTCCAACCGAACCTAAAAGTCTTAAAGTATCGAATTTATATTTTTTGGTAATTTTGCCATCATATTTTTCAAACATTCTAATGGCGGTGGGAGCAGTATAAAAAATGGTTACTTTGTGTTTTTCAATAATTTGAGCCCATCTATCTGGAGTTGGCCAGTTGGGCGCACCTTCGAACATCAGGGTTGTTACTCCATTTAGTAATGGGGAGTAAATCGTGTACGTATGCCCGGTGATCCACCCAGGGTCAGAAGTGGACCAAAAAATCGAATCATCATGTAAATCAAAAATCCATTTTCCGGTCCCATAAGCTTGAACAGTATAGCCACCGCAGACGTGCAAAGTTCCCTTTGGAGTACCAGTTGTTCCACTCGTGAAAAGTATAAACAATGGATCTTCGCTATCCATTACCTCAGGCTCACATTGACCTGATTCCTTCTTAATTAACTCGTGCCACCATAAATCTCTTTGAGGATTCCAGGGAATTTCATTTTTAGCTCTTTTGACAACAATAACTTTTTCAATTTTGGTCTCTTTTATCCCCTCATCAGCATTTTGTTTTAGATTAACAAGTTTGCCTCTTCGATAATAACCATCAGCTGTGATTAAAATTTTAGCTTCAGTAATTTTAAGTCTTATATTCAGGGCAGCTGGCGAAAAAGCGGAAAAAACAACAGTATGAACTGCCCCAATTCTGGCACAGGCCAACATTGAAATTACCACCTCTGGAATCATGGGCAGATAAATTCCTACCCTATCTCCTTTTTTCACCCCTGATTTTTTTAAGGCATTAGCAAATTTATTTACCTCTTTGAAAAGTTCCTGATAGGTCAAGGTTCTGGGTTTTTCGGTGAGGGGCTCTGGCTCCCAAATTAAAGCTATCTTATTTTTTCTTTCTTTTAAATTTCTATCTAAGGCATTCTCAGTAATATTAATTTTCCCTCCTAAAAACCATTTAAAGTAAGGAGGTTTATGCTCAAATGCTTTTTTCCATTTTTTTCTCCAAAAAAGTTCTTTAGCTAACTTTTCCCAGAATTTAACTGGATCTTTCGCTACCTCCTTATAAATCTGGCTGTTTTTTAACCAGGCTCTTTTTTGAAATTCTTTAGTTGGGTAATACAAATTGCCTTTTTTGCGCATATATTATATTTATTATATCTTAATAAAAAATTGAGGCAAAGCCCTATACCATACGGTATGAGGCAAAGCCCCAACCAAGCTGTTTAAAATTCAATTTTAAACATTAGAGTTTTTTCCCCACAAATTCGGCAAATTCAGCCAGTCGACAGGCGTATGCCCATTCGTTATCGTACCAAGCCAAAACTTTAATTAAATTTCCATTTATTACTTTAGTATTTAAAGCATCAATCACTGCCGAATAAGTGTTTCCAATGTAATCGGTAGAAACCAAAGGAGCATCTTCTATTCCTAAAATTCCTTTCAGTTTTTCGGCTTGAGAAGCTTCTCTGAAGACATAATTTACTTCCTCGGGAGTAATTTTTTTCTCGACTTCACAAATCAAATCGACAAGAGAAACAGTTGAAGTTGGAACTCTAATGGCAATCCCATCTAATTTTCCTTTTAGTTCAGGTATTACTTTATTTATTGCTTTTGCTGCTCCAGTAGTAGTAGGGACAATATTTAGAGCAGCGGCTCTAGCTCTTCGGAGATCTTTATGGGGTAAATCTAAAAGTCGCTGATCATTAGTATAGCTATGAATAGTGGTCATAAATCCTCTAACAATCTTAAAATTATCATTTAAAACTTTTGCCACCGGAGCCAGACAATTTGTGGTACAAGAACCCATATCAACTATGTCGTGAGTTTTAGGGGTAAATTTTTCTTCATTAACGCCCAAGATAAAAGAAGAAATTTTATCAGAATCTTTTGATGGAGCAGA
>JBHIEB010000065.1:0-3353 GCA_046760405.1 Minisyncoccales bacterium | reverse complement strand
AACCTGAAATTTCTAAATCCTTAAAAACCTGAAATTTCTATTTCCCGTTGACAAACACCAAAAAATCATTGAAAAATAAGCTAAACTATTATATAATAGATAAGATAATTACTGGAGGAGAGGGGTCGGGAGAACCCTTCGGTTCTCCCGTATAGGAAAACAGCGAGCGAAGCGAGCGTTAGAAACCGTGGGTTTCTAAGGAGCGAACCCGAACTCCACACTTTTTACAAAAGTGTGGGGGCCAGCCGTAAGGCTGGAGGAGGGCGAGCGACTAACTTGGTAGTACCACAGGGTGGTTGGCGGAGCAGCAATCGCATCAGTCTGTAAAACTGACGTCCTTTGGACTTCGGGGGTGCAAGTCCCTCACCACCCACAAGTAATTTTTCAAAAACAATGTTACCCAAAGGAAAATTAGAGAAGTTATATAAAAGCGGTCTGTCAATGCAAGAAATTTCTGATAGGACTGATTGGAGCTACAAACAAGTAGTCTACTGGATGCAGAAATACAATATCCCAAGGAGGTCTAGAAGCGAAGCTAATTATATTAAATACAATCCTAAAGGGAATCCTTTTTATATTAAAAAGAATCTTACGAGAGAAGAGAAGGAATTAAAAGGATTAGGATTAGGTTTGTACTGGGGAGAAGGACATAGAAGAAGTAAGTGGTCTATAAAATTGGGCAACACTGATCCCGAACTCATTAAAAAATTTATAGAATTTCTAATGAAAATTTGTGGCGTTAAGGAAGAAAAAATAAAATATGCTCTGCAAGTATTTAATGACGCAGACCCAAAAACAGCATTAAATTTTTGGACACAGGAATTAAAAATTTCAAAAAAGAAGATAGGTAAAATCTCAGCCTTACCCTCAAGAGGAAAAGGAACTTATAAAAGAAAAAATCAGCATGGAGTGTTTTCAGTGTATGTCCATAATATAAAATTAAAAAATAAATTTGATGAGTGGATAAAAAGATATAAGGTAAACATGCCCGGATAGCTCAGGCAGATAGAGCGCAAACTTGGTAAGTTTGAGGGCGGCGGTGCAAATCCGCCTCCGGGCTCATATGCCCCGTAGAGAAATTTTGACTGCTGCGGGGCAGCGAAAAATAATTTATATTCGAAATTCCCTAGCAGAAGAGCATAGCTCTCTGCTGGACTAGTCCCGTAGACAGCTTCGCTATTCTACGGGGTTCTACGGGGTATGGCAAAAAGAAAACCTTTTGTAAAAATGAAGTGTACTGAGTGTAAAAGAATTAATTATCACACTAAAAAATCAAAGAAAATGGTGGGGGAAAAATTAGAATTGAAGAAATTTTGCAAATGGTGCAGAAAGCATACAGTACATAAGGAGACGAAAAGATAAGGGTCCGTAGTTAAATGGTATAATTTTGCTCTCCAAAAGCAAAGTTCCCTGTTCGAATCGGGGCGGACCCGTTGGCTGAGGGGTTCGCCCGGGGATAAACCCCGGGCGGGGAGGGTTCATCCCTCCCCGAATCCTACCGTCCCCGCCTTCGCTTGCCGTAGCCTTGGCGAAGGCAAGCTTCGCCTCATCTATGTCAAGCTTCGGCGGGTGAAACCCGCCAAGACAGCGAAGGATGGATTCGTTTGTCGAAGCGAACTTCGGCGGGCACTGCCCGCAAAAGTTGGCCTTGACACGATTTTTTGATATAATGAATTTGAATAGTCCGCAGATTAAAGAATTAATCAAACCGCATATGAAAAAAATCAAAATAAATAAATCAAAATTTCTCTTGGGGATTCCCGTAGCTCTATTATCTCTTAAAATTTGTTTTGGAGCGTTTGCCGGTTATTTCACCGCTAAATTTTTAGCTAGAAGATTTCGTTCTCTTATCTTCGATATCGGCAATTATAAATTACATTTTCATCACTGGCTAATGGGTTTGACTGCTTTGATTTTTACTCTTGCGTCTGATTTTTCTCTCCTGGCGAATCTATTCTCTGTTGGATTTTTTAGTGGCTTGATTTTTCAAGGTGTTTCCTGTTATTCAGATTGGCACAAAATTTTAATCAAAGAATCTTAATTTTGCAATTTTATTTACGAAAACGCGCCTCAGCTGAGGCGCGTTTTCTTCTTCCTTCAAATGTGGTATAATCAAGGTATGAAAAAAATCATTTGGGCCATCATTATTATCTTTCTTCTTTCTCTTCTTCTCTACCAAATCTATTTCCGCCAAACAGAGCCAGGTTTTACTTTAGCTAAGGTATTTCGAGGCAGTGTTTTTCAAGAGGTTTCCGAAGTGGGTAAAGTCAAAAAAGGAGAGGAAATAAGTCTCGGCTTCAAAAATGCTGGTAGAATTGAAAAAATTTATGTTGGAGTTGGTGAGGGAGTTAAAAAAGGAGATATATTGGTAAAATTAGAAAATAGTGAATTAAAAATTAAGTTAGAAGAAGCAAAAGCAAATTTAGACTTAGCTCAAGCAAAACTAAACAAATTATTAGCTGGTGCCAGCCAAGAAGAAATTCAAATTGCCCAAACTGCTGTTGACAATACCCAGATTTCTTTGACAACAGCTGAGCAAGATTTAGAAGATATAAAAGCCCAGGGAGAAGAAGATTTAAAGGCAGCTTATGAAGACGCCTTAAATGTTTTAGATGATTCTTATTTAAAAATTCAAAATGCCTTTAACACAGCTGATTCAGTTCAAAGGACCTATTTTACCAAAACTGACCAAGAAGGGGTTACAGTGAGAGACCAAAAAGACAAAATAGAGAGTGCCTCAAATCAAGCAAAACTGTATTTGGATACGGCCAAAAATAGTCAAGAAAATGAAGATATTGATATTGCTCTTTCTGAAATGAAAAAAGCCTTAGAAGTTACAGCTGAGGCTTTAAAAATTATCAGGGAAACTTGTGATGAAATTACTTACCGGGATTTGGTTTCATCTACTGACAAAGCTTCTCTAAATACGCAAAGAGGATATATTAATACTGCTCTGACCAATGTTGTCAATTCTCAACAAACTATTTCCTCAACCAAATTAACCAATACCGTCAATATTAACAGCTATCAGGCTAAAATTGATTCAGCTCAAGGCAAATTAAAAGCAGCCAAAGATGAATTAGCTCAGATTGTAGCTCCTCCGCGGGAAGAAGATGTTGATTTATATCAAGCTCAAACAAGGCAAGCTAAAGCGAAAATTCAGCTTTTGAAAAATCAGATTGAAGATACGATACTAAGGAGCCCGGTTGATGGACAGGTGATAGGGGTGCACAAAAGAGTAGGCGAAACAGTTCAGCCAATGCTCCAAGACTCTGCCATTTCTATTCTCCCTGATATTCCCTTTGAAATAGAGGTAGACATTTATGAAGAGGATGTAGCTAAAATGAATATTG
>JBHIEB010000064.1:0-3379 GCA_046760405.1 Minisyncoccales bacterium | reverse complement strand
TTATGTGCGGGGTGAAGAAAATATTAAAAACCAAGCGGTTTTTAAGGAGCGGTGTTAGCGCCCAGCACATAGATTATGGGCTGGGTCGCGTGCCGCGACCTCGCTATGTATTACCACTATGAGAATTGGCATTGATTTAGGAACTTGTAATTCGGTTGTTTTTGTCCCCAAAAAGGGGGTGGTTTTGCAAGAACCATCAGTTGTGGCAGTAACTCTCTTGGACAATAAAATTTTAGCTGTTGGTAGAGAAGCCAAAGAAATGGTAGGCAGAACCCCTGATACAATCAGAATTTATCGACCTCTTAAAGATGGGGTGATTGCCGATTTTAGAGTAACTCAAGCAATGCTTAGATATTTTATTGACAGGGCTTTAGGTCGCCTTCGATTCTTCAGACCAGAATTAATGATTGGTGTTCCCGCTGGCATTACTTCTACTGAGAGAAGGGCGGTAATTGAGGCAGGAACGAATGCCGGAGCCAGGGCAGTTTACTTAGCCAGAGAACCAATTTTAGCTGCTATTGGTGCCGGAATTCCAATTAACACTTGTTCTGGCAATATGATTGTTGATGTTGGTGGAGGAACAACCGAGGCAGCGGTAATTTCTTTGGGAGGGATTGTTACCTTTCATTCGGTAAGAGTAGCCGGAGATAAAATGGACCTTGCTATCTCAGATTACATCAAGAAAAAATATAATTTAGCTATTGGCGAGCAAACAGCCGAAGAAATAAAAATAAAAATTGGAACAGCTCTTCCCGAGAAAGAAGACAAAGAAATAGAGATCAGGGGAAGAGATTTAATTTTGGGTTTACCCAAAAATATTAAAATTTCATCAAATGAGATTTGCGAAGCAATTTCCGATGTTCTTTCAGAAATTATTCAGGTAGTTAAGCAGGTTTTGCGTGATACTCCGCCTGAGCTCTCGGCTGATGTAATGGACAAGGGGATGGTTTTGAGTGGGGGAGGAGCTTTGTTAAAGAATATTCAGAAATTAATTGCTAAATCAGTAGGCGTTCCAGCGATTTTAGCTGAAGATTCATTATTATGTGTAGCAAAGGGAACAGGGATGATGATGGAAAACTTAGACATCTACAAAAAGAGCATAATGAGTAAAAAGTAACGAATTTTGCGAATGGCTCCGCCTACGAATCTTGCGAATAATATTTGTACTATTCGCAGCCCGGAGGGCATTCGTATTATTCGCTAATGCTAATAGGTCATAAAAAACAACAGCAATTTTTGAAAAAAATAGTTAAGTCAGGAAAAATTCCCCATGCTTTACTCTTTTCGGGCCAAGAGAAATTAGGGAAAAAGACAGCAGCTTTAGAATTAATCTCTTCTCTTTTTAAAGAAAACCCTTTGGGGCATCCAGATTTTATTTTAGTTGCACCCCAAACAAAGCACCCCAGTGGGCAAATTCAAATCTCCCAGATCAGGAATCTTAATTGGAAATTGTCTTTAAGGCCGGTTAAAGCTCCTTTTGTTGGAGCAATTATTGATCAAGCTCACTTAATGACCAGAGAGGCCCAAAATTGTTTTTTGAAAACTTTAGAGGAACCCAAAGGCAGAACCCTTTTAATTCTAATTACCGAGCATCCAAATTCTCTTTTGGCCACTATTCTTTCGAGGTGTGAAGTCATTAAATTTTATCCGGTAAAAAAAGAAGAGATAGGGAGTTATTTAAGAGAAAAGGGAATTTCAAAAGAAAAAATTAAAAAGATTGTTAAGATTTCTTTGGGCAGACCGGGGGTAGCTATTGATTTTTTGCAAAACCCTCAGAAATTGAAAGAGAGAACAGCTACAATAAAAGAACTAATTAAAATTTCAAATTCTCCAATATCCTTGCGTTTTCAATATGTAAAAAAATTATCTAAAGACCAAAATTTAAAAGAAGTGTTGACTATCTGGTTATCACATTTTAGAGATACTTTAATTTCTCAAAGAAACCGAGTTCGGGTGGCAAAGATAGAAAATATTCTTAATCTTTTGCAAAGGACAATTTTTTTAATTTCGACAACAAATGTTAATCCAAGATTAGCTTTGGAGGTGTTAATGTTAGAGCTTTAACCATTTTATGTCAGAAGATAAAGTTTCTTACAACGATATTATTAATAAAATAAAGCCGGAGTTAGAAAAAGTTATCAGTTTTTTGGAGAGGGAGCTGGCGAAAATTCGGACCACTCGGGCAACCCCTGCCTTGGTGGAGGATATTGAGGTTGAATGTTTCAGTCAAAAATTTCCTTTGAAGCAATTAGCCGCAATATCTATTCCTGAACCAAGAAAAATTTTAATTCAACCCTGGGATAAATCTTATATTGAAGGAATTGTCAAAGCCCTGGAAAAAGTTAGCATTGGGTCAGCTCCAGTTGTTGATAAAAATTTAATTAGAATTAATATACCGCCCTTAAGTGAAGAATTTAGAAAAGATTTGGTTCGCTTAATCTCCGAAAAACAGGAAGGGGCCAGGAGAACAGTCAGAAGATGGAGAGAAGAAGCTTGGCGAGAAATTCAGGAGGGATTCAGGGAAGGGAAAATTAGGGAAGATGATAAATTTAAGGGAAAAGATGAATTACAGGATTTAGTAGATGAGTATAATAAGAAAATTGAAGAGATGGGAGAAAAAAAGAAAAAAGAGATAGAGGGTTAGAATGGTTGCATGATTAAATGGTTACATTGTTAGATTGAACAGCCATTTAGCCATTTAGCCATTTAGCCATTTAGCCATTTAGCCATTTAGCCATTTAGATGTTTCTTACAACCCTTATTGCTTTTATCAGTCTTATTAGTTTAGTAATCCTTCATGAGTTGGGACATTTTTTGCTGGCTAAAAAATTTGGGGTAAAGGTGGAGGAATTTGGTATAGGTTATCCTCCGAGATTGTTTGGAAAGAAAATTGGAGAGACTGTTTATTCCATAAATCTTTTACCTTTTGGTGCTTTTGTACGTCTTCCAGGAGAGATTGAAAGGGTAAAGGATAGGAAAAGTTTTTCTCAACAGCCGGTTGGGAAAAGAGCTCTAATTGTTCTTGGCGGAGTGCTTTCTTTTTGGGTAATAGCAGCAATTATTTTTAGTATTATTTTTAATCTTGGTGCTCCGGTTGCAATTGATGACGAATCTAATTCTAATTTAATAGACCCTAAAGTTCAAATTGCTGGTGTTTCTCCGCGTTCTCCAGCAAAAATTGTCGGTCTGAGACTGGGCGATACAATAAAACAGTTATCAGTTATCAATGAACAGTTGTCTCCCACTAAAATAAAAGAGGTCCAAAAATTTACTAACGCTCACCTGGGAGAAGAGGTTACTTTAACAATTGAGAGGGGAAAAGAAACTTTTGAGGTCTCTCTATTTTCAAGAATATCTCCACCAGAAGGAGAGGGACCGA
>JBHIEB010000063.1:0-3549 GCA_046760405.1 Minisyncoccales bacterium | reverse complement strand
GTATCTCTTTTTCCAATAATAGAAGGTCTTACGAGCAATACCAAAGTATCGACAGGTTAGAGACACATTGTGGCACTTTCGGTAGTAATCCATCCATTTTAACCTTTTCTTAGCTTCTTTAGATAGATTGGACAGAGAAACCAAGGAAGCTGCCCCTGGAAGGATATATCTAATAGCCATATACCTACCATTATACCTTCCTTGCCTACTTCTTTTCATGGATACATAGGGTGTTACCTATGTATCTCATCTTTTGCAGGATAACTTCACCAGCCCAAAAGCTGGTTGATTTTAGCTCTGGTCATTGGGCCAACAAAACCAGTTCCTTTCTCCAAACCCAAAGGAGCTAAAATTTCCTCAAAATATTTTTCCTGAAAACGAATAACAGCTGTCTTTGTTAGAGAAAGAAAGTTGCCTGTAACCAATCCTTCAAGATAAATTTCTGATCCCTGAGATTTTAAAAATTCTTGCAAGCACTTCACTCTCCCATCATTTCTCATTCCATAATAAAGATTTTCTTCAAATTTTTGACAAGAAACTTTTTTCCCTAAAATGGCATCTATTTGGGCCTGAACTCTGGCAATTTCTCTTTGTAATTGTTCAACTTGAGCCAAAAGTTTTTTAATTAATTCTACCTCCTCTTCTTTTTTTGTTTTCTCAACAGTTGAAGCTGACCAAAAAAAGGAAACTGATGGTTCTAAATTTGAAAAGTTAGAAATTTTATTTCGGAGGGAAGGAATAATTGTCAGAGAGACATTTTTTGAACCAAAGTCAGAAATATAAATTGTCCCACTTTGGTCTTTATCCAATTTTAGAAAACCAACCATGAAATTGTTCTGGCTATCTTCAATTAAATAAGGTACTTTGAAATTAGCAGAAGGAGAACCGGCAAATTCCAATTTTAAAACTCCTTTCCCTCCAACAAATTTGTGCCAATTTCCTGCCCAATCTTTAGTTGTATTTGTTACTGATAAAACACTGTCTCCAATAAAGGGGAGATAATTAATTAAAGGAGTAAGCTTAAAATTTTTTAAACTTGGATTTAAATAACAATATTTTTGAGAAAGGGAACAATCATTAATCAAAACAGCAATTGTCCAATCAGTAAAGATTTGAGAAAAATCTTCTTTGAAGCCCCCTTTAGACAAGGCAAAATTTAAACCCCCAATACCAGCTTTTGAGCTTTTCAAAGAATCAATTAAAATATCTTTTCCGTAATGGTCAACTAAATACTGAATGAAAAGGTTTGTCACTCCATAGTCATAGGAAACATTTCTCCATTCGGTTAGAGAATCATAGGGTTTGTCTAAAAAATTTTTAATCCTCCTTTGAAGGTTGCTCCCTGCCAAATCCTGATCATATCCCAACAAGGTAGGTACATATTCTGAGCGAGCTTCATTCAGCCAAATATCTTCAGAAACATTATAGATTCTTTCTTTTTGATTAAAAGCAATTAAGTGTTGAAATTCGTGAGCAAGTAAGCTTTTAGCCAAAGATTTCTTCAGATGGAGAGCATTTAAATAGACCATTTCTCTTTCATTAGATCTTGGAACCTGGGATTTTGGATACTCATCGGCACTATTAAAATAACCACCAGCTTCCTCAGACATTGGATGAATCAAAATGGTAGTTCTGGAATCCTTATCAATCCCGGGGTTCCACTCTGAGCCGAAATTCTCAGTTAAGACTGGATAGATTTTAATTTCAAATTCTTCAGCCAGAGAATCCAAAGCCTTAGTTATTTCTTTCTTTTCATTTTCTCCCAATCCATTCCACCAATTATCATCAATATACCAATATGCTCTGGGAGAGATTTTTATCAGGGTGGTTGAGGCTTGATCTCTTTTTAAATTATCGTAAGAAGTTTCAATATAAAAATTGACTGAATTACCTAAGGTCTCTTCAGCATTGGCAAAAAAAGATAAAGAAAGAAGAATCAAAATGATTGTCGGAAATAAAAACTTTTTCATTATTGGGATAAACTCTTTAAAAATTCTTCAATTTTTGGAGTCAAACTTGGATCGATTTCCATCACTTTTTGAGCAGCCTCCTTTGCTTTTTCTATCTCACCCAAATTAGCAAAACTGGCCGCTAAACTTGCCCAAAGTTCAGCATTTTCTGGATGAATTTCTATTGCCTCTTGATAAAGAGAGACTAAATGCAAATCGTCTCCCAAAATCTGATAAATTTCAGCTACTGTTTTTAAATCATTCAAATTTCCTTTCCAGTTATAACCTACTTCTTCTGCTTCTTTTACCTTTTTTAATGCCTCTTCATATCTACCGGTCATTTTATAGGCCATAGCTAAATACCAGTGAGATCTGCCCAGCCTTGGTTCCAAATCAATTGCCTTTTGGAATAAATCAAAAGCTGGCTGATATTCACCCCTAGCCATTTTGACTTCAGCTAAGTGCCAATAAGCTTGTTGGTTTGTCGGGCTCAATTCTATTGCTTTTTCAAGAATTTTTTCTGCCAAATCCGCCTTTTCTTTATTCTGGCTAAAGAGGTAATCGCTAAAATAAAGTCTGCCAAAAAAAAGATAGGGCCGGAAATCTAAAGAATTTTTTCTAATACTCTCTTCCATTTGTTCCTCAGCTAAAACGAAAGCAGATTCTAAAACTTCTCTACTTTCCCCTCTATCAAAACCTGCTCTATAAACCTTTTGGGCAAATTGCTCTCTGATTTCATATTTTTCCATAAAAGTATTCAAGGCTTTTTTGTAAGAATCTGATGCTTCCTCTATGTTGGTAGAAGCAATAATCATCTTCACAATGTCTTTAGCGCTATTTAGAGGTTGAATATTTCCAAAATAGAGCAATAAAATAGTCGGGATTACAATAATACCAAAAACTACATATTTACCAAATCCTTTAGCAGCAAATTTCATCAATCCAGAATCAGATACTCTCTCTGGTACAGGTTTAAATAAATCTTTCTCCTCCTCCAGTAAAAAACTAACAAATCCCAGACTCAAGAAAAATATCATATAGCTCGAAATCATATCAAACACCAATAAGTTTTGAGCAAAGTAAACGGCTAACAAAATTATCATTCCCAAAAAAGAAAAAATGTGTTCTTTTTGTTTTAGATAAATTATCAAAAGCCCAAAAATTGAGACAGCGAAAATAAACAAATAACTCAAAAGCCCAAGTATTCCCATAGTGACCAAAGTATCGAGCACAATATTGTGAACTCGGTCAAACCAGATTTCTCCTCCACACTCCCCTAAAAACATACAAGGATTAAAGAATTTAGTAAATATTACATTAAAGTTTTCTGGTCCCCATCCAAATATTGGTCTTTCCAAAAATCCTCGCCAGCCTTTTTCCCAAACAACAAATCTCGGTCTCATCTCTTTTAAGAGTTTTTCGATTTTATTTTTAACAAATGAGGGCTGATAGATAGCAATAATTAGGCTAAGAAGTATTAGAGACAAGATCAAAAAAACCCCTATCTTCTTTAAATTCCTTTTTCCGGAAAAAATTAAATAGCCCAATAAGAACAAAAACAATCCGCTCCAAAAAGATATAATTGCTCCTCTAGCGTCAG
>JBHIEB010000062.1:0-3566 GCA_046760405.1 Minisyncoccales bacterium | reverse complement strand
TTCGGAGGGATATGGCGAACTATACATTGTCTTGAAAGGAGAGGGAATTTTTTTGGTTCAAAAACAAAAAGAAAATAAAATAGAAGATGTTTATGCAACAAAAGCTAAAAAGGGGAGTTTCGTTATTGTTCCCCCTCACTATGGCCATGAAACTATCAATCCTTCCAAAAAAACTTTAAAAATAGCTAACTGGGTTTCCAAAAGATGCAAAAACTCTTATAAATTATTTGAAAAAATGCAAGGAGCTTGCTATTATTATACTAAATCGGGTTGGTTAAAGAACAAGAGTTATAGAAAAACCCCTAAACTCTATTTTAAAAAGCCATTAAAAACAATGCCTAAAAATTTAGATTTTTTAAAATAAGATGAAGGTTCGTAAAGTAGTAATACCAGCAGCTGGCTGGGGAACAAGATTTCTACCAGCCACTAAAGCAATGCCAAAAGAAATGTTACCGGTGATAGATAAACCGGTTATTCAATATGTGGTAGAAGAAGCAGTTGCTTCAGGGATCAAAGATATCATCATTATTACGGGATGGCAAAAAAGAGCAATCGAAGATCACTTTGACCGATCATTTGAACTCGAAAGACATTTGAAATCTCAAGGAAAAGAAAAAGCACTGTCTGAAATTAAAGGAATCGCTCAATTGGCTAACTTTATTTATATTCGCCAAAAAGGAGAGCAGTATGGAAATGCTATTCCCATCCTTACGGCTCAACCGGCTATTGATAACGAACCCTTCGCTGTTATGTGGGGAGATGAATTTATTATGGCCAAACCCCCAAGATTGGCCCAAATGCTTAAAGCTTATGAGAAGCACAAAGGAGTAATAATTTCGGCTGTTCGGATTGAAACCAAAGATCAACTCTCCCGCTATGGGATAGCCGATATAGAAAAAGTTGATGAAGGCGTGTTTAAAATTAAAAAGATTGTTGAAAAACCACTTCCAACTGAAGCTCCTTCCAACTTAGCTACTCACGGAGCTTATATTTTACCTCCAGAGATTTTTGACATTATTAGAAGTTTAACACCAGGCAAAGGAGAAGAAATTTGGTTAGTAGACGCTATTAATGAATTAATTAAAAGAAATTTTCCTGTTTATGCCTGTGAAATAAAAAATGGAAAATATTATGATACTGGCAATAAACTTGAACACTTAAAAACAGTAGTAGAATTTGCGCTCTCTCACCCTGAATTCTCTAATGAATTCAAGAAATATCTCAAAAAATTAAAATTATAGCAACTTCGTTGATATAGTTTTTCGCTGACGCTCAAAATTATGAAAGGCTTTATCTTGGCGGCTGGAGAGGGGACGAGGCTTTATCCTCTCACTTTAGAAATTCCTAAACCCTTATTGCCGGTAGGAAGAATACCGGTAATTACTTATTTAGTTGATCTCTATTTAAAATATGGAATTGATAATATAAAGATTAATATTCAGAAAAAACATCTTGAAGATTTTTATAAATGGAAAGCTATCTATTTCCCGAGAGAAAAAATTGAATTTATAGTAGAATCAAAGCCCTCTGGCACTTTTACTCCTCTTGCCAAAAAAACAAGTCCTAAATGGTTTTCTCAAGCTATAGTTGTCTCAAATGGGGATGAATTGAAAGAATTAAATCTTAAAAGAATGGTTGAGTGGCACAGGCGAAAAAAGGCTTTGGTAACCATTGGTTTAGTCAAAGTAAAAAATCCTGAAGATTATGGGACAGTTAAAATGAGAGGAGATAAAATTATCGAATTTATTGAAAAATCTAAAAAACCTCTCTCTCCTTACATAAACTCAGGCATTTATATAATGAATCCGAAGGTTAGAAGGTATTTTTCAGGGAAAGTAAAATTTTCGATGTTAGAAACTGACCTTTTTCCAAAATTAGCTAAAGCCGGGAAGCTTTTTGGTTATAAATGGAAAGGGAAATGGTTTGACTGTGGCGAATGGAGCCGCTATGAATTAGCTATTAAAAACTGGAACAAAAAATAATTATTGCGGACGTGGTGGAACTGGTAGACACCCATGATTCAGGATCATGGGGGCGTAAGCCCGTGAGAGTTCGATTCTCTCCGTCCGCACATTCGTTTGACTCAAAAATGTAAAAATTTTTAAGTTTTTAATTTGTGTTTTTGATTTTTTATTTTTAATTTTTAGTTTTTCCAACATGGCTAAAGCTCGAAAAAAACCCAATCTTCGTATTATTCCCCTTGGCGGCCTGGGCGAAGTAGGTCGCAATATGATGCTCCTTGAATATCAAAGGAAGATTTTAATTGTGGATATGGGTTTTCGCCTTCCTGAAGAAGATATGCCGGGAATCGATTATATCATTCCCAATATTGAATATCTGAAAAATAAAAACATTCTGGGGATTGTTTTTACCCATGGCCATTATGACCATATTGGCGCTATCCCCTACTTAATTGAAAAAATCTGGCGACCTGATTTAAGAATCTTTGCCAGCCCCTTAAGCCGAGGGATAATTTTAAAAAGGCAGAAGGATTTTCCTCAACAACCAAAATTGGAAATTGAGGAAGTAAAAGATAAGTCAAAGGTAAAACTCGGCCCATTTAGAGTTGAATTTTTCAGACAAAACCACAATATCCCTGATAATTTAGGCTTATTTGTCCAGACACCGGTAGGAAATATCTTACATACTTCTGATTTCAAGTTTGACCCAAATCCGGTAAATGATTTACCAACCTCTTTCCGAAAATTAAGAGCTCTTTCCAGAAGGAAGATCTTGCTTTTAATGTCTGATTCTACCGGAGCCGAAGAGGAAACTCATTCTCTTTCGGAAAAGGAAATTTCAAAAAATTTAGAAGAAATTTTCCAGAAATCCAAAGGCAGAATTATTACCGCTACCTTCGCCTCCTTGATTAATAGAATTCAGCAAATTATTACCATTTCAGAAAAATACAAAAGGAAGGTTTGCCTTGAAGGATATTCAATGAAAACCAATGTTGAAATCTCCAAAGCCTTGAAATACATCAAGGCAGAAAAGAAAACATTTATTAAAACAAAAGGAAGCAAAAATTATCCCGATTCGAAAATAACTATTTTGTGTACTGGCGCTCAAGGGGAGGCAGAAGCAGTTTTGATGAGAATTGCTAACAAAGAACATCCTTTCTTAAAAATAAAAAGAGGAGACACAGTAATTTTCTCGTCTTCAGTAATTCCCGGAAATGAAAGAACTGTTCAGATTATGAAAGATGAGATTTTACGCCAGGGAGCAAAAGTTTTCCATTACAAGATGATGGATATTCATGCCGGAGGCCATGCCAAAAAAGAAGAATTAAAAAAGATGATAAAAATTATGAGGCCGAAATTCTTTTTGCCAATCCATGGTCAATACTCAATGTTAGTTTCCCATGCTGAATTAGCAGAAGAAATAGGACTGAGTAAAAAAAATGTCATCGTAGCCGAAAACGGTCAGATTATTAATCTAAGCCAAAGGAGAATTTTTATTGAAAAAGAAAAGGTGCCTTCAAACTATATAATGGTTGATGGTTTGGGGGTTGGCGATGTTGGTGAAGTAGTCCTCCGGGATAGACAAATGTTAGCCAGAGATGGAAT
>JBHIEB010000061.1:0-3588 GCA_046760405.1 Minisyncoccales bacterium | reverse complement strand
GTCAAAAACTACTTCTGTTCCCCCGTTAGCTAAATTAATTTCATAAATTTCAATTCTTTCTGGAAGATTGTAAATTTCGTCAGTGGAAGTATTTCGAGAAACATAGCTGCCTCCTTTAAATAAAGTATATTGATGGGGAGTAGTAGAAGTGGAAAAATAAACCCCCCATTGACTGTTTTTTTCTGAGGCCAAAGTTTTATTTTGGGCAAGCCTTAAAGTGTTAATAATCTCTTCAGTGCTATTTGTTAAATCCGATTCTTTTTGAAAAGAACGGAAGGCTGGGACAGCTATCATGGTTAAAATAACCAAAATTCCAATAATTACTAATAATTCAATTAACGTAAACCCTAAAATATTTTTCATTATTACTAATTCGAGCGAAGCGAGAGGTTCTTATATCGCCTCAAGCATTGAATACATTGGTTGAATCATTGAAACGGCAAAAAAGCCGATAACTACTCCAATGATTATCATTAAAATAGGCTCAATAACCGAGGCTAAGTTTTTGGTAGCATTGGAAACTTCATCTTCAAAGTAATCAGCCAACTTTGCCAAAACATCTGAGGTTTTACCTGTTTCTTCTCCTACCGCAACCATTTGAATTATGGTTTGGGGGTAAATATTTCCATAAGGTTTTAGGGTCTCGGACAATTTCTCTCCCTTTCTAACTTTTTCTGCTCCCTCGGCCATAGCTTTCTTATAATAAATATTTCCCAGAGTTTCAGAAGTAATTTCCAAAGACCGGGGAAGAGGGGTGCCAGCAGCAATCAAAGAGCTTAACGTTCTGACTGTATAAGCTGAGTTTGTATTTTTTATGATTGGAGCCATGATCGGAATTTTTAAAACGACTTTATCTATTATTTTTTTCATTGCCTTTATTTTCAAGGATTGCCAAATAAGAATAATGAGGAAAAAAAGAACAACGAGCGCTAAATACCATTTCTGAGCTAAAAAAGTGGCAAAACCAATTACTACTTTGGTGGCTATTGGGAGTTCAACATTTAATTCTTCAAAAGTTTCAGCTAATTGGGGTACAACCATAATTAGCATTAAAACTCCAACTCCAATCATGGCGCAAACAACCACTGTTGGATAAATCATAGCCCCCTTTATTTTAGACCTTAAATTATGCACCTTTTCCATTTGTAAGGTTAGGGTTTTTAACACCTCTTCCAAAGACCCGGTTTCTTCACCAACCTTTATCATGCTTTGGAAGAGCTCAGTAAAAATATCTGGATAGCGAGTCAAAGACTCAGAAAGACTTTTCCCTTTTACAATCTCCTCTCTAATATTTGATAAAGCCGTTTTAAATTTTTCACTTTTTGCTTGAAGAGCTAAAATTCCAAGTGCTTTAGGTAGGGTAAGGCCAGCTGAAATCATTACCTGGAGATTTCTGGTAAAGAATATTTTCTCAGTTAAAGAAACTCTTGAAAGAGCGGGAAAGATTTCAAACCTTCTTTTTTTTAGGGTCTCCTCTGGTTCAGCTTTAATTAGAATAAACCCTTGGGCATGCAACTTTTTGGCCAACCCTCGAGTATCTTCTGCCTCCAACACTCCTGATTTTTCTTCTCCTTTTAAAGATTTGGCTTTGTAAAAATATTTGGGCACAATGGTAATACTAAGTTAGGTCGCGGCACGCGACCCAGCCCACAATTTATGTGCTGGGCACTAACACCGCTCCTTAAAAACCCTCGGTTTTTAATATTTTCCTATACGGGGAAACCGCGTGTTTCCCCGACCCCCTTCCTCCATGGGTTGTTATTCAACTATTACTCTTAATACTTCTTCAATTGTGGTAATGCCTTGGGTAGCTTTAATAAATCCATCTTCAATCATAGTGGTCATCCCCTCTTTTTGGGCTTGTTCTTGAATTTTATCTGATGTCGCTTCTTTAACAATCATTTCTTTTATTGTTTCAGTAACTGGCAGAACTTCAAAGATCCCAATTCGACCTTTGTAGCCTTCTGGGCATTCTTTGTTGGGTTTGGGTCGATAAAAGGGAATATTTTTCCAAATAGCTTTTGGCTTTACAACTTTATCTATTTTTAAAATTTTTAAAATTCTATCTAAATCACAATATTTGGCTAGTTCTTTTAGGGCTGAGTCTTTTAAGGTATATTTTTCTTTCTCTGGACAAAGTCTTCTGACCAATCTCTGAGCTAAAATACAATTTAAGGTTGAGGAAATTAAAAACGGTTCACATTTCATATCAATCAACCTGGGGACGGCGCCGGCAGCCGAATTTGTATGGAGAGTCGATAAAACTAAATGACCAGTTAGGGCAGCATTGATAGCTAAACCAGCGGTTTCATTGTCTCTGATTTCTCCGACCATGACGATATCTGGGTCTTGTCTGACCAGAGCTCGGAGACCGGAAGCAAAGGTTAGGCCAATTTTTGGAATAACCTGGGTCTGATTAATTCTTGGCATTCGATATTCAATTGGGTCTTCAATGGTGGAAATATTAATCCCCGGATTATTCAAAATCTCCAGCATTGAATATAGAGTAGTAGTTTTTCCACAGCCAGTAGGACCGGTAACCAAGATCATTCCTACTGGTTTTCTTAAACTATCTTGAACACCTTCTAAACTTTTTCCTCTTAAGCCCAGCTGTTCTAAGGTAAAAGCTCTGGTGGTTTCTGGTAATAGCCGCATGACAATTTTTTCTCCATCGAAAGTGGGTAGGATTGAGACTCGAATAGAATATTTGTAATCTTCGGTTTCTACTTTAAAACGGCCGTCCTGAGGCAGTCGATGTTCATCTAATTTTAAAGCGGAAAGGACTTTTACCCTGGCCACAATTCCCGGAGCAGATATTTTCGGTAAAGTCATAGCATCTCTTAAAATTCCATCAATCCGATATCTAACCAAAACTTCTTTTTCTGTTGGCTCAATATGGATGTCAGAAGTCCTTTGCAAAATGGCATGTTTTAAAAGGGTGTCAACAATTCTAATTACTGGTATTTCCTCAGCCATCTTCTGGAGTTCTGCCTTCTCTTCAACTACCTCTTCTTCTTTTATTGGTTTTATTACTCCAATTTCCTTCTTAATAATTTCCCCAAATTCGGCCTCTAAAGTTTTTTGATATTGGCGTAAAACATTTTTAATTGAGGGGGGATTGGTTAGTCTGGGTAAAATTCTCAAATTAGTTGTCTTTTTAATAAACTCAATTGTTCGCAAATCTTCAGGGTCGAGCATTGCCACTTCCAAATCCCTCCCTGTTTTTCTAAAAGCAACAATGTTGTGAGAACGGGCAATTGGTTCGGGGATAATTTTTAAAACTTCAGGAGAAATGACTTCTTTTTCCAGGCTGACAAAAGGAATTCCTAAAATGTAGGCTTCCAATTTAATTAATTCTTCTTGGTCAATTAAGCCCTCAGAAATTAGAACATCACCAACTTTCTGCTTAGTCGTTTTCGCTTTTTTTTGGGCATCATCAAATTGTTTTTTGGTAACTAAACCAGCATCAAGTAAAAAGGCTTTTAGTTGTTGGGGCTCTACTTTCATAGTGGTAATACTAAGTTAGTCGCTCGCCCTCATCCAGCCTTACGGCTGGCCCCAGCACATAATTTATGTGCTGGGTTCGGG
>JBHIEB010000060.1:0-3613 GCA_046760405.1 Minisyncoccales bacterium | reverse complement strand
GGAGCGGTGTTAGCGCCCGCCCATAATTTATGGGCGAGGTTGCGTGCCGCGACCTGACTCTGTAGTACCACTATATGAGCGTGAATTTTACAAAAATCTTGGGTTGGGTAACATTTTTAGTTGGAATTTCAATCATAGTTTTTAGCTTGTATTTCTCTTATAATATCTTTACCGGGAAAAAAGCTGTTCCTGAGTTTTTTAAAACACCTATCCCCTCCAAAGAAAGAGCCCCTGGCCCAGTTGACCCTCAAAAAGAGATAGGAAGGATGATAAGGGAACAATTAAAAGAAATGTTGCCCTTTGATGCCTTGACAAGAACTTTAAATTTAGCTGTTTGGGCAACTTTAGCTGGAATCCTAATCTTTGGTGGTGCCCAAATCTCAAATCTTGGGATAAAACTGATAAAAGATTAATATAAATGGAAATATCTCAAAAACAAAATATTTTTTGGCAATACTTATCCTGGCAGTTTTTTAAGATGCCGAGAGATATTTTGAGAGGTTGGAAAAATTTTCTCAAATTTGGTTTAAATTATTTTTCGGTTTTTCTTTTAATTAAAACTTTTTTTTCTCCCTGGCGGAGATATCGCTGGACTTATCCTAGAGGACTTGATATTGGAAAATATTTCGAGACTTTTTTCTCAAATTTAATCTCCCGAATTTTGGGAGCTATTTTGAGATTTCCCTTGATAATAGTTGGATGCCTGGCCGAAATTTTCATCTTTTTTGCTGGTTTTATTGTATTTTTAGGATGGTTATTACTCCCCCTTATTTTAATTCTGGGAATTTATCATGGCTTTAGAATTCTACTTTAATTTAGAAAAAGCAGCGATTTTTCAGGCAGTAAAATGGGAAAGAAACCTGTTTTTTAGATTTGCCGGAGCTTTAAAGAAGTTATTTTTGCTTTTCTTTATTTTTATTTTTTTAATATTTTTATACGGGTTCTTATCTGAAAACTTTTCTCAAGATTTGAATCAGAGATTATTTGGGTCTTCAATAATTTTTTTAGTCTTGGCTGTAACCTTCTGGATTAAAGAATCATTTTTGAATTCAAAATTAAAACAGCCTAAGTTGAAAATAGAACTCAAGGAGGCAACCTTAAAGCCAGAAGAATACAATTTGGCTGAATTTTTGAGTTTTGAGGTGGCTAAAGCTACTTTTAAATCAATTAAATTTGCTAAGTCGAAAAGACTTTTCCAAATTGACTCTTCAATTTTGTTTTATTTCCTTTTAAAAGATAATCCCAAACTAAATTTTATCTTTTCTCGAGCCCTTTTGAGCTTAAGAGAAATTCAAAAAATACTGGTGGAAATCTTTAAAACTTTAAAGAGGGAGAAATTTCAAGAAATTTTTGCCGATGATTTTCAAAATTCAATTTTAGATTCCCTTCAAATTGCTCAGAAAAGGGGACATCAAAGAATTGAAATTGGAGATATAATTTGTGTCCTGGCAAAACATGATTTAATTTTCAAAAAAATCTTAATTAATTCTAAATTGAAATCTGAGGATATAGAAAATTTAACCTGGTGGTTGGAAGATTTGGAAGAAAAAATAGCTGAAGGAAAGAGGTTTTGGGAATGGAAAAATCTGATAAAAAGAGGGTCTTTGGCCAAAGAATGGGCAGCCGGTTTTACCATCACTTTGGATAGATTTTCAATTGATTTATCAGAAAGAAATTGAGACCATAGAGAGAATTTTATCCCAAGAAGACATAAATAATACTCTAATAATCGGGGAGCCAGGGAGTGGGAGAAAGAGCATGGTTCATGCTTTAGCTGAAAAGAGTGTTTTAGGAGAAAGCTTGCCTGAGGTGAATTATAAAAGGATAGTCCAATTGGATTTACAATCGCTTTTAGCTCGAACTGAAAGCACCGAGGAAGTGGAAAATGTTTTAGACACTATATTTGGAGAAGTAATTTTAGCTGGAAATGTCATTTTAGTTATAGATGAATTTCAAAATTTTGTTGGCGGAATTGTTAGGCCAGGAGTAATTGATATCTCTGGAGTATTGGGTTCTTATTTACATTTGCCTCAATTTCAAATCGTGGCTATTACTACTTTTGAAGGTCTTCACAAAAACATTGAGCAAAATCCTTCTATTCTTTCTCTTTTTGAAAAAGTTGAAGTTTCAGAAATTTCTCAAAGAGAAACTTTGATTCTCTTGGAAAAACAAGCTTTACAGCTGGAAACAAAATATAAAAAATTTGTTTCTTATCCTGCCCTTCGGGATATTATTAAACTTTGTGATAAATATTTACCAGCTATTCCTTTTCCAGAAAAGGCAATGGATTTATTAAATGAGATAATGGTTTATGTTGCCCAGACAAAAGATAAAGTAGTTTTGCCAAAGCATGTGGCTAAAATCGTTTCTGAAAAAACTGAGATTCCGGTTGGTGAGGTTGAAACAAAAGAAAGAGAGATTTTGTTAAATTTAGAAAATTCAATTCACAAAAGGATTATTAATCAAGAAGAGGCAGTGAGAGAAGTTTCAGCCGCTTTAAGAAGAGCCAAGGCAGAAGTAACCATTAGAAAAGGACCAATGGGTTCTTTTTTGTTCTTAGGGCCAACTGGGGTAGGAAAAACTGAAACCTCGAAAGCCCTGGCTGAAATTTACTTTGGTTCAGAGAATAGGATGATAAGATTAGATATGTCAGAATTTCAAAATATTCCCGATATTCCCCGTTTAATTGGTTCTCCGGGAGAGGAAGGATTATTAACTACTCAGGTTAGAGAAGATCCATTTTCTTTGATTTTATTAGATGAAATTGAAAAGTCCCATCCTAATATTTTAAATTTATTTTTGCAGGTTTTAGATGAAGGTCATTTGACAGATGGTTTAGGAAGAAAAGTTGATTTTAAAAATACAATTATCACTGCAACTTCTAATGCTGGTTATCAGATAATTTTAGAAGCTCTAAAACAAGGCAAGAAAATGTCAGAAATAAAAGAGAAACTTTTAGATTTTCTTTTCAAAAAAGGAATCTTCCGACCAGAATTTATCAATCGTTTTGATGCGGTAGTGGTGTTTAAGTCTTTGACAAAAGAAAACCTTTTAGATATTGCCGGGCTGTTACTTCAAAAATTAAAAAAGAGCCTGTCTAAAAAAGACATTGAATTTATAATCACCCCTCAGCTTAAAAAAAAGATTGTTGAGCTTAGTTACGATCCAAAATTTGGAGCCAGAGAGATGAGAAGAGCGATTCAAGACAAGATCGGAAATGTTTTAGCTCAAGCGCTTTTGAGTGCCCAATTGAAAAGAGGGGATAGGGTAGAGGTTAGACCAGAAGACTTTAAACTAAAAATTAATTTATAGAAAAATAAGTTTTATTATCTGAATATTTTCCAGCCTCAAAAGGCTGGTTTTTTTGTGGAATAAGCAAACTGTGGAAATCATGTGGAAAATAAAGAGATTTTCTATTCATTTTAAGATTATTTGTTCGTAAGTTGACTAAATGTTGTGAAGTGAGATAAAGTGAACATAGGTGGGGAATTGTGGATAACTATGTTAATAAATACCCCCATTTGTGGATAACTTATAACCCTACGAATTACGAATTTCTACGAATATACTAACCCTACGAATTACGAATTCTTACGAATGTACGAATAAAATA
>JBHIEB010000059.1:0-3735 GCA_046760405.1 Minisyncoccales bacterium | reverse complement strand
GACTAAAGATGAAAACACCTTTAGAAGTGGTGCAAAGCTATTGACTAGAAAACGCAGTTTTTACTTTTGTATTCAAATTTGCTATCTTAGAATTAGCAATAATATATATGCCAAAGAAAAAAACAACTGGAAAAAAGAGAAAAAAATCCTTCGGCAAGCTCAAGACAAGAACAGAAAAGCAAATCAAAGAAGAAACCGATATTCAGGAAATTGTTAATCATTATTTTTATAGTAAGGGCTTGACTTTGGAGCAAATCAAAGATAATGCCAAAAAGAAAAAAATTATTTATTCAAGATTTACTCGGCCGGCAAAGCAGCTTTTGATATTAGCAGGTTCAGTAAAAAAAGCAAAGGCTGCCATTGATAAAGTAGCTGAATGGGCAAAGTCAAGAAGTTTAGATTATGCGATTGAAACAGTTTTTAAAAAGTGGTTAGAATTAGACAGATTAAAGCCAAAAGAAATTGTCAAAAAACCTTATTATCAAGGAAATCCAATGGTTTGGTCAGAAGCAAAAAGAAAATGGTATGTAATAGATGAAAATGGCGACTGGTTAGAGTTTGCTGGTAAAAAAACTAATATTGAATGGCGTACTATTAAGTAATTCTCTAATCTGCGTAAATTTACCACTAATTTCACTAATTATTATTCGTGTTATTCGTGGTCGATTTGTGAAAATTCGCAATGATCGCCTATAGCGATCTCAAAAAAGGTGCAAGAATTGTTTTGGAGAAGGAACCTTGTGAAATAATTGAATCTGCCCCTCTCTTTAAAGGAAGGGGCCATTCGGTTTTGCAGACAAAACTTAAAAATCTGAAAACTGGGAATGTTATTTCTCGAACCTTCCATCCTTCAGATATCTTTGAAGAACCTCAAATCTCAAAAATAGAGGCTAAATTTTTATATTTCCATCGAGATAGATATTTTTTCTCTGAAAAAGACAAGCCCTCAAAAAGATTTGATTTAACAGCCGAGCAAGTTGGCAACCAGAAAGACTTTTTAAAACCAAATCAAATTGTGGAAGCTTTGGTCTTTGAAGATAAAGTAATTAATATTTCTTTACCTATTAAGATTAACTTGAAGGTTACAGAAGCCCCGCCCAGTCTTAAAGGAGAAAGAGCTCAATCAGGAACAAAAACAGCTGTTCTGGAAACAGGAGCTAAAATAAATGTCCCCCTCTTTATTAAGGCTGGGGACATAATCGAGGTCAATACTGAAACTAGCGAATATGTAAGGAGGATGGAATAGCTTTTCTATTTTCTTCTATTCGGAGTCCACAAATTATCCCACCAAAGACTGGGTTTTTGTTTTTTAGCCTCTTTGGCAATTTCTCTGGCTAATTTGGTAGACATTTGTCTTTCTTGTTGACTTTTCTTGCCTGATCCCTTTTTGTGAGTTCCTTTTAACCAATCTACTGCCTCTTTATTTCCTTGTAATTCATACTCCTTGAGAAGAAAAATTTGGTCAAGTAAATCTGCGTCTTTAGCGATTTTTGCCTCCAAGGTCTTTCTTTCCTGATATTCCTTTGAAAGCTTCAATAACTTGCCGGATTAGGAAGATTTTTAAGCTGTCCTTCTCTAATTTCCTCCTCATAAACTTTGATATATCTTTTGTGAACCCAATTTTGGTCTCCAGCTCTCGTTTCTTCAATGTCGTGTAAGAGACACATCTTTATCACTTTATCAGCATTAGCTTTTAATGCTTTGGCTAAAAAATAGCCAATAAAGGTTGTTCTAAAAGAATGGGAAGAGATATTATCAGTTAAATCTTGAGAAAGTAGTGTTTGCTGGTGTGCTCTTATCACTTTTCTTAAAGTACCAATTTCGTAAAAAAATGAAGCTAAATTTTTAATTTGTTTTTGTTTCATGATTGGATTAGGCGACGAAGTTAAAGTCTATTTGGTTTATCTATATTATAAAAAGCTATTCATAATTATTCAAGGTTTTCACCATCCTATTTTTTTCGGAAAAACAATTCAAAGCAATTATTGCAAATAACCTGACATTTCGGATATACCCACTACCCTACCCTGTTTTTTGACAAGACCTAGCGGATATGTTATTATTTTTTTGTTGAAGGTTTCCAACTACTTGACAAGAATTTTTAGTGTTATAATGAAAATAGATATGAAAAATACAAAAAGAGAAGGTAAATTTACTCTATTTGTTTATCAAGAAAAACCCAATTATTACATTGGAGTAAATTTAGATTTTGACCTTATCCAAGAAGGAAAGACTGCTCCAGAAACAATGGAAAGAATTAAAGAAGCAAGCCTCGGTTATTTAGAGACTGTAATCAAAAAGAATCTGAGTAACAATTTACTTAATAGGCCTGCACCAGAAGAATACTGGAAAAAATATAGAACACTTTTGCGAAAACGGGCAGAGGCAAAAAAACTAATCCCCTGGAATCAATATTTTCAAGACTTTCCTTACACTCGTCGTTCTTTAAAACAATTAAGTTATGCCTAAAAAACCAAGAGGGAAACCAAGACTTATTCCAGAGAAACCCAAAGAAGTAATTAAAAAATTAGAGAAAAATGGATTTAGATGTGTAAATAGAAGAGGGGGAGACTGGTATTTCTTAAAAAGAAAAGGTAATAAAGATTTAGTAGTTTGCGTAAGTGTCCACCCTAAAGAATTAGGTAAACCATTTATTAAAAACATTATCCGCACCTCCAAGAAAACAAATGAGGAATGGTTAAATCTATAAAGATTATTTAATAAAAATTTAGAAAATTAAAATACCCATTGGTGGGATTTTTTTATTTGGGCGTAAAAAAGATATCTTTCTTTGGTTATTTCCATTCTCTAAAATAGGTTTTTCCCTAATCTCAAAAGAGCTACCTCAAAATTGCGAAAATCATGATTTTTCACTTTGTGTTTTTGCCAATATCTCTTAAGACTATCCAGACTTGACGGAATTCCTAATTTTTCGGCAGCCAATTTTACAAATCTTCCTGGTTTGGGGTTTGCTTTCTTCCATATTCCTCGGAGCTCTCTGAGAAAAATTCTGCAAGTTACCGGTCCTACGCCATAAAATTCTTGAAGCTTTTGTTCCAAGTCCCTGGCATTTTGGGCTTTAAGATGAAGTTGATTGAGGTCGCCCTCATACTTTTCCAAAAGCTGTTTGGAAACTTTGAGTAATTCATCTGATGTTTTCTCATCATACCTAACATAACCTCCTTCTTTCATAATGGTCTGGACTAAAAAATCCCAACCAGCTCTAATTATTTTTTTAGGGGTTAATAAATTATGCTTTTTAAGGGCCTGGTAAGTATTCTTAGCAATAGTTTCTGAAATTCTGGCTCCAAAAAGTAAAGAAGCCAAAAACCATTTAAAAATTTCACTGGACTTGGCAGAATCTAAATTAATCCCTAATTCTTTTGAATAAAGAGTTCCCCATTTTTTAAGGAGAGGCAAGAGATTTCCATCTCTGAAATATTCTCTTTTAATAATTTCAGCCAAAATTAAAGAAGTAGCTTTTGAGAGTTCAGTTTTCTTGGTATCTATTTCTAAATCAGGATGCTTTGGCTTTTCCAGCTGGTGATGAATAATATGGATAACTTTTTCTGGAAGAGGATTCTTTCTTAGCTTATTTCTCTCCAGACAGATTTTCAAAGGACAATGGACATATAAGGTGAAGGTTTTATTTCTCTGGTAAATTTCATAGACCATTTCTCTCCATTTTTTCTTGTAGAAAGTAGCATCAATTAAAATAAAATTAAATTTGCCCAG
>JBHIEB010000058.1:0-3915 GCA_046760405.1 Minisyncoccales bacterium | reverse complement strand
TACATTTCAGAGGTGCGACGTCTGTCGGACGTGCGACGTCTGTCGTCGCGTGCCGCGACCTTACTCTGTATTACCACTATGATAGCAAAATTTAAAAGACGAAGAAAGAAGAGGTTTAAAGAAGGGATAATTTTTCAAATTCTATTTTCTGTTTTAACCCTAGTTTTAATTGGGTTTTTATTAGTTTCAAATTTTAAAATAAACCAAAAAAGAGCCGAATTAACTGAAAGAATTACATCCTTACAAAAAGAAATCCAAATTTTAGCAGAGCAAAAAGCAGAATTGGAAGCTGGAATTTCTCAAGCTGAAAAAAAGAGTTATTGGGAAGAAAAGATTAGAGAACAAGGATATGTCAGGGAAGGTGAAAGTCCAGTGGTGGTTGTGCCACCCAAAGAGACTCAAAAAGAAGAGGTAGGGATAGTTCAGAGTTTCTCGGCAAATTTATTAGAAAAGATTAAAACTTTTTTAGCGAGAGTAATTCAGTGGTAGAATGCATCCTTCCCAAGGATGACGTCGCGGGTTCGAGTCCCGTCTCTCGCTCCTTGCCCCGCATCTTTATGCCGGAGTAGCTTAATGGTAGAGCAGTGTCTTCGTAAGACAAAGGTTGTGGGTTCGAGTCCCTCCTCCGGCTCTGGCAAAATTTTGGCGGGTAGGTAAAGCACAGGTTGTGGGTTCGCCCCGTCATCCGACGGGGCGCCCGATCGAATGATCGGGCGAATCCCACCTTCGGCTTCGAGTGAAAGTGCGGGGCTATGTCGTCTTTAACTACTGGTTCTCGAGCGAAGCGAGAGGTCTTTATTTTTAGAAGAATTTATTGTATAATCTAAACGAAATGAAAGTTATATCTGAGAAAATTGAAGATTTAAGAACTAAACTCCATCAGTTGATGGAACATCTTTGACATTGGAAAAAAGAGAGAAAAAGTTAAAAAGCTGGAGAAAGAAATTCAAAATCCTAAATTCTGGCAGGATAAAGAAAGGGCAATAAAAATTTCTCAGGAACTAAATCTATTAAAAAAAGAAATAACCGAGTTTGATAAATTGAAAAAAGAAATAGCGGGATTAGATAGCCAAGAAAAAATCGAGGAGTTGGAAAAGAAATTAAAGGAAAAAGAAATTCAAATTTTGCTTTCAGGAGAACATGACCGGCAAGGAGCTATTTTGTCAGTTTATGCTGGAGCGGGAGGTCAGGATGCTCAAGACTGGGCAACAATGCTTTTGAGAATGTATGAAAGATATTGCCAAGGGAAGGGATTTAAAACCAAAATTTTACACCAATCCTTTGGAGAAGGCGGGGGACCAGAAGGAAGAATCGGGACAAAATCAGTTACTTTAGAAGTTAAAGGAACTTTTGTTTATGGTTTTTTAAAAAAAGAAAATGGAGTCCATAGATTAGTCAGAATTTCTCCTTTTTCACCAAAGCGTCTTCGCCATACTTCTTTTGCTCAAGTGGAAGTAATACCTGAAATTCCGAAACTAAAAGAAACTGAAATAAAAGTAAAACCCGAAGATTTAAGAATCGAGTTCTATCGAGCTTCCGGGCCTGGTGGTCAATATGTGAACAGGCGAGAAACAGCGGTTAGAATCACCCATTTGCCAACTAAAATTGTAGCTTCTTGTCAGGCAGAAAGATCACAAGCTCGAAATAGAAAAAAAGCAATGGAGCTACTTTACTCAAAACTTTACAAACTTTTACAAGAACGACAGAAAAAAGAAATATCTGAGATAAAAGGTAAGAAAATTTCTCCCAGCTGGGGGAATCAAATAAGGAGCTATGTTTTACACCCCTATAAGTTAGTGAAAGACCTTCGAACAGGAAAGGAAACTAGCGATATTGAGAAAGTATTAGATGGCGAGTTGAATCAATTTATTGAAGCTGAAATTAAGCTCGCGAATATCCCCTAATCTACCACGAATAACACAAATCAATATTCGCGAGAATTTGTGGTAAATTCGCATAAATTAGTGATCAAGTTTCAAAACGTTACCAAAATTTATCCTTCCAATATCTCTGGAATAGAACCGGCGGTAGCAATAGAAAATGTCTCTTTTGAAATTCGTTCAAAAGAATTTGTTTCAATTGTGGGAAAATCAGGGGCGGGAAAGACAACCTTACTGAGACTCCTTATGGCTGAAGAAAAGCCAACCAAGGGCCGGGTTTTTTTTAGAGGCAAAGATGTTCATAAAATAGAACCAGAAGAATTGCCGGAACTTCGTCGGAAAATTGGGACCGTCTTTCAAGATTACAAATTACTTCCTAAAAAAACTACTTATGAGAATATTTCCTATGTGATGGAAGTAATTGGAGCCCCAGATGAAGAAATTGCCAAAGATGTACCCGAAGTTCTGGAAATCGTTGGGCTTGAAGAGCGAGCCCATAATTTGCCAGCAGAACTTTCAGGAGGCGAGAAGCAGAGGGCAGCCATTGCCAGGGCTTTGATCCATCGACCAGAGGTAATTTTGGCTGATGAACCAACCGGGAACCTGGACCCTTATCATACTTTAGATATTATTCGGCTTTTATTGAAAATTCAGGAAATGGGTACCACCATTATTTTAGCTACTCACAATAAAGAAACAATTAATCGTTTGGGAAAGAGAGTGATTACCTTGGAAAGGGGGAAGATAATGAGGGATGAGGAAAAAGGAAGATTTATTCTTTAACCCTACGAATTACGAATTAGTACGAATATACTAACCCTACGAATTACGAATTCTTACGAATGTACGAATAAAATATTCGTAGCCGATTGCCCAAATTCGTAAATTCGTATCTGGCAATCGGAATATTCGTAGCCGAAAGCGCAGATTCGTAAATTCGTATATCGCTTTCGGTATGTTTACTCCACTCAAAAGAATATTTCGGTCAGGTTGGCAAAATTTTTCTCGAGATGGAGAAATAGCTTTAGCTACCATTTTTATTCTGTTTTTAGCCATTAGTTTGGTCACCTCCCTTTTTCTTTTCAAAGATATAAGTCAGTTTTTAATTTCAAACATTCAAGAGAAAGTTGACATCTCAGTTTATTTTAGAGAGGAGGCAAGCGAGGAAGACATTTTGGATGTCAAAGAAGAGGTTTCCCAATTTCTCGAAGTGAAAGGTATAAAATATGTTTCTCGAGAGCAGGCATTAGAAGATTTTGTTGAAAAACACAAACAAGATCCAGCTTTAATGGGGTCAATCGAAGAGGTTGGAGGAAACCCCCTTTTAGCTTCTTTAAATATTAAAGCCTGGGAAGCCGGTCAATACGAAAAAATTTCCAATTTTTTATTGGAAAAGACTGATTTCAAAAACCTAATTGAGAAGGTTGATTATCATCAACGGAAACCAGTAATTGAAAAGATTTTGTCTCTTACTTCTATTGCCAATAGAATTGGTATTTCCTTTTCCCTAATTTTAGTCATCATCGCCATTTTAGTTACTTTCAATACTATCAGATTATCAATTATAAACCGTCAAGAAGAAATTAAAATTCAAAGATTGGTTGGTGCTTCCAACTGGTTTATTCGGGGCCCATTTTTAGTCCAGGGAGCAATCTCAGGCATCATCTCTACTTTTATTTGCCTTTTAGTTTTTAGCTTAATTCTCTGGGGTTTTGGTTCAAAAACTGAAATTTTTTTCCCCGGCTTAAATCTTTTTAATTTTTTTCTTGGAAATTTTTGGGCCCTGCTTTCAGTTCAACTTGCCACTGGAATTGGCTTGGGAGTAATTTCCAGCACCATTGCCATCAGAAGATATTTGAAAGTTTAAAAAACACGAATTCACACGAATATGAACACGAATTTACACAAATATTGCGGGGTGATGTAATGGTCGCATGCGAGTTTCTGGCACTCGTCATCTAGGTTCGAATCCTAGCCCCGCAGCCGAAATCTTGGTTCGCCTGCCCCGTAGTTAAGCTAAAGGCTTATACTTCGG
>JBHIEB010000057.1:0-3916 GCA_046760405.1 Minisyncoccales bacterium | reverse complement strand
AGAAGAATACTATTTGAAATTATTAAAACAGTATGCCAAAAAGGGGTATCAGCTAAAAAAAACATCAGGACTGAGCTGGCTAAAATTATTCCCAGGGTAGAAATATCTGGCTGAAAAATCAAAAGCAGACTGATAATTCCCGTTATTATCAAGAAGGCAATTAAAGTTTCGCTGAATTTTTTTTTTGATTTAGGAGAATTTGTTTTTTTGTTTCGGCTATCTAACCAGCTGGCAAGATAAATAATAAAGGTAAGTTTTAAAAATTCAGATGGCTGGAAAGAAATTGGGCCCAGATTTAACCAACGGCTGGCTCCTCTGAAACTCAAACTGAATCTTGGCACAAAAACCATTATGAGAAGAACTAAATTTATTAAAAGCAATAATGGAATCCATTTTTTTAAAATATTTAAATTAATTTTAAAGGCAAAAAAAGCCAAAATTATACCGGGCAAAAAACCATAAAGAATTTGATGGTTTAAATAATAGAAACTTGAACCGAATTTTTCTTGAGAAAGAGAAGCCGAAACACTGACTAAGATCAATCCACCAAGAACTATCAAGATAGCTACAATTCCAAGAAAAATATAATCTAGTTGGCTACGAGTTTTAACCATGGTAATACGAGAAGGGGGTCGGGGAAACTTAGTTTCCCCGTGTAGGAAAACAGGGAGCGGTGTTAGCGCGCTCGCCTTCGGCGAGCGACGCGTGCCGCGACTCTCACATATTTTTTAAATAAATTCCCTTTTTCTTTGTAATCTCGAAAAAGACCAAAGCTTGGAGAAGCTGGAGAGAGCAGACAAATTTTCCCTCTTTGAGTGTATTCAAAAGCTAATTTTACTGCATCTTTCATATTGTGTAAGAAGGCTTTGAAACGATTTTCTCTTTTTAGAGAAATTATCTCTCTCCAGATTTTTCCTCCAGTAGCTGGAAATAAAATTAGATTTTTTATTTTGCTTTTTAAAATTCTCTTTGCCAAATTTTTAAAATCCAATCCTCTATCAAAACCGCCGAGAAATATAGTCTCAACGTCTTTTCCTAAGGAGTTAATAGCAGCGATTGTTGTTTCTGGTATAGTAGATAAAGCATCGTTGTAAAATTTTATTCTTTTGTAAGTTCCAACATATTCTAACCTATGGGGCAAAGGTTTAAATGCCTTTATGGCTTTTACAATGCTTTTATCTGAAATTCCAAAGATTCTTCCTACGACAACTGCCGCTTTTATATTCTGAATATTAACCCCGCACCTTTTAATAAACAAGAATTGGGATTTTTCTGGTAAATTATTTCGACCCGCTTGTTCAAACCTCCACTTTAAACGATCAAAAGCAATCTTTTTGGCTTTAGACCCTTTAGCAGTCTCTTTGATAATTCTATCTTTAAAATTGTAGGCTAAAAAATCTTTTTCAGTTTGATGTTTAGTAATATTCGCCTTAGCTTTTACATATTCCTCAAAATTTTGGTAATAATCTAAATGTTCTGGATAAATATTTAACAAAACAGCAATCTGAGGGCCAATTTTTAGATTTAGAAGTTGATGGCTGGAGAGTTCATAGACATAGATATCCTTTGGCTTGGCAGAGAATAAAAGTGATAATACTGGTTTTCCGATATTTCCAGCCAAATGAGCCCGGAAACCGTTTTCTTTTAAAATTTTATAGATTAAAGAAGTAGTAGTACTTTTTCCTTTAGTACCAGTAATCCCGATAATTTTTCCCGGGCAATTTTCAAAAAAAATCTCAGTTTGAGAGGTGATCTTTTGATTTTTCTTTAAAAAGGGCTTTAAAATTTTGGGAGGAATTCCGGGTGATTTAATTATGACCTCATAATTTTTCAGAGCTTTGAGATAATTTTCACCGAGATGTAATTTGATATTTTTATCTTTTTTAATTAATTTTTTATTTTTTATTTTTAATTTTTTATATTCTAATCTATCCCCCACTCCAAAAACTTTCTTAGGAAATAATCTTCTTAAAAACTTAAAATTGTCTATGCCCTCTCTACCAAAGCCCAAAATCAATATTCTTTTATCTAACAACTCTTTTAGCTTCATTCTACTTCTAAAATAGCATAAAATCCATTTAAAATAAATAACGGGATTTATCCCGTTTCTATTATCTTTATTTTAGAAATTTGTCAATTTCCAGCCAGTCAAGTCATCAATAGCCTATTTGATTAGTGTTTATTTTATATTTTCCTCTTCTTCAATTTGTCCCAGACAAAGATTGTCAGGCAGGAAAGAAGATACCAGATTACTACCGGGAGTATTAACCACCATAAAAAGGCAAGTCCATTTTCCCAGTAAATATTACGGAAGAAGTAAGGTAATACAAAGATTTTTATCAAAAGCGGTAGTTCGTCCAAATGACCAGAAAAAGAGAATGATATCAATAAAGTTAATATGCTTAAAATGAATGTGGCTGTAATTTTTCTCCAGTCAGGTTTTAGAAATGTTTTCCAGTTCATAGTGTAAACGAATTTTACTAATTAATGTCTATTTTTCTATCATTAAACTAAGGCGATATATTATTTCATCTACCAATTCAATTATTTCGACCTTTGAAAATTGTTCTATCTCTTCTTTTTGGTAATCAACCAACCACTTTTCTATTTTATCTTTTATATCGTGTTCTAACTTATTTACAGCTCCCTTGAAATTACCTCGATCAATCATTCTCTCTACTGCTTCAATTTTATGGTGTAGTGCATTTTTTCGCTGTTCAGGATTTTTGACAAAACCATAATCTGGAATCAAATCTACCGCGTCGTGAAGGAGTTTTGTATTTGGATCAATCTCTATCAATGTCTCATCGTTATACTGAATTTGGATTTTCGAAGTATCTTCTGGATAAGGAATAGTAAAAGCAAAACCAGTAACTCCGGTTTCAATACCTGTTGCTGGGTCAATGTACATTTCAAAGAAAGATTTAAAGGGGATATTAACTAATGTCTGTCCATCAATATCTGAAATTTGAATTGAGTAATCTCCCGAAATTATATCTTCATCGATGATTCCGTTTTCTACTCTATACCATTTCTTAAGTTCAACTTTTCCATCTTGAAAAATAAGCCCGCTTGCTAAAAGAACATCAGGAGGATCTGTTTTATTAATTCTAAATTCTTTAAATAAATTCCCATAATCTTCGTTATCTATCCAGATAGGCATCCATCCTGCGGTATCATAGTTAAAGCTGTGTTTTGTGCCGGCTGGACCCATAAAACAAATACCTCCTTTCATAGTTTCTTTATCAAGTGGGTAAATCTCTTTCTTTTCATTAACCCAAAAACCACTTGCCGGATTTCCCCAAGGGGGATTTGTTTCATATTCTTCTCCGGGGCCCTTAAAAATCTGTGGCCAATCCAAATTATAAGTATGTCCAATTTCATGAGCCGTTGCTGTCCAATCACCGTTTTCAACTAAAACTGCTGGAATATAGGGAAAGAATTTTCCGCTTATGTCGCGCAAATGATATCCAAAATAATCATCCGGTACAATCCCAATTGACCTATCGGCCAATGTTTTTGTTAATAATTCTCCTTTTATCCAAACACCAATAGCATCATTAATCATGCCCAAAAACGGAACTGGACTGCCATTATATTTTTCATCACTTTTTTGGTTTGTAAATTCCCCTTCGGCAGCTGGATAAGTGGCGCTAATAAATTTACCGCTCTGGCTAACTGTTTCCGAGTATTCCTCCATATTTATTGGATCATAGCCAAAGTAAGTAATGGGTCTGTCTACTGGAAAGTAAACTAAATACAAACCGCTGATATCTTTAACTGTAATTTCAGTAGAATTCTCATTGTTGGCTTCATTTAATTCTTCAATCTTATTTTCTGGATCCACTATAGCTGTGATTGTTTGATCTCCAAGTATAGCTGGAGGATCGGGATAAAAATCTATTTGTTTATTATT
>JBHIEB010000056.1:0-4058 GCA_046760405.1 Minisyncoccales bacterium | reverse complement strand
ATTTTAGTGCCTCTTGAGCCTCTAAATCTTCAGGATAAACCATGCCAACCTCCAGAACGTCTTCTTTTTTTGCCAAAGAAACCATTTTGTAATATTTAGCAGTATCTTCTGGAATCAAGCTTAATGTTTCAAAAGAGACCTCCTCGGGAGTTACTTTTTTTGAAGGTATCTTTAAGTAATCTGATTTTAGATTAAATAAAAAATCTTCGGAAACAACTTCCTTTTCCAAAATGACCTCTTCCTCTCTTTTGCCAGAAGTCTTAACTTCTTCTTCCAAAGAAGTCGCCTTTTCTTTGTCCAAAATTCCTTTTCCAACTAATTCTTCAATTAAAGTCATAGACCCTACGAATTACGAATTTTTACAAATTTACGAATAAATAAGGGCCCTGGATTTTATCTTTTGTTCTGTTTAGCGAATTCGTATATTCGTACTGATTTGTAATTCGTAGTGAATTAATAAGGCACAAATGGATTGTCCCGGCCGATTTCAGTTTCGGCTTCAATGGGACTTATTTTTTCAACAAATTGAAATTCTTCTAAAAGTTGACTTTTCAAAAGTTTAAAATTTATTTCTATTTTTTTAATTGGTTTTAAAATTTCTTCTTCAATTATTTCTTCTTCAGCAATATAACCCTTCCAAATAGTAAAAGAGATAGTTGCAATTAAAGCCACAAGTACATAAATTAAATATCTCTGTTTTTTAATCTTTTTTACGAAAGTGATAGCCATAATTCCCTACGAATTACGAATAACTCCGAATATACGAATGGATTATTCGTAGCCGATTGCCCGAAATATTCGTATCCGAAGCCGCAAATATAGAGATTCCTATCCAAAACTGGTAAATTCGTAAATTCGTGAATCAGTTTCGGTAAATTCGTAGATTCGTACAACGGCTTCGGGTAAATTCGTATATTCGTACTGATTTGTAATTCGTAGGGTTAATATGAATAAACTTTTATTGTTAAATTGAAGGTGAATGGACCTTCTCCTGGAAAAATAAAAGAGATGTTCTCGACCTCAATTAATCTGGCTGATTTTTCCAAGACTGAAAGGAAGTTTTTGAACTCAGAATAACCTCCACTCAAGATTAAATTTATTCTAGTCTCTCTAGTTCTCCTCCCCCCAACGAAAACAGTTGGAAAAGGACTTATTCCTTGTAAAGAAAGACCTGATTGGGAACTGGTTTTCTGAAGAAAGTTTAAGAGCTCTGGCAAAAAGGGCTTTTGGGGTAAAGCAGAATCAATTTTTGAAAGAGAAGTCTCATATTTTTTTAGCTCTTCAGAGGTTTGTTGGAGTTCTTGAAAATATTTTTCTTGAGATTCAACTTCAAATTCTTTTTTAGAAATTTCCTCATTCAGAGAAACTAAATTTCGATATTTTGGCCAAATTAAGGTAAATATCAACCCAAAAGAGAGAAGAAGAAAAATAGCAATATAAAGGGGATAGTTTTTCATTTTAATATCTAAAAATTTTTGGGCTCAAAGAAAGATCTAAGACAAACTCAATTTTTCCTTCTTTACTAATAGACACCTGGGATAAACTCAAACCTTTAATCAAGGTCTCCGCTTCAAAAATTAAGAGCTGTTGACCCAAGGTTAAAAAGCTATCGGCTTGCCCAGAAAGGACGACTTTTGAAACTCCGGAATTTAAATTAACTTGGGAAAAGAAAATTCTGGGATGAGATTTCTTTTCTAAAAATTCGAAAAATTTTGAAGTCAAAATATGCTGCTCAAAAAGGGGAGAGAAATCTCTAATTTTTTTCTGATGACCAAAAATTTCTTTTTCCAAGGAAATGATTTCTTGAGCCTTTGTTTTAGCCAAGGTTTCCTCTAAATTTTGGAGGGTAACTTGTGATTTTTTTTCAAGAAAAACTAAAACAAAATAGCTCACAATTACTCCTAATAAAAGAAGGATTGAAAAATAAAATAAAATTTTTTGCCAGCCAGGTACTTCTTCGATTGGTTTTGGAATTATCTCCACCATAAAATAATTAAATTCTAAATTCTAAGCACGAAATCCTAAATAAATTCTAAATCCAAAATTCAAATGTTCTAAACGTGACGTGTTTTGGATTTTGGTCATTTGGATTTTGGATTTGTTTCGAATTTCGGATTTAGGATTTGGGATTTTCTATTCTAATCCTCTTAGGGCCACTCCAACAGCTATCGCATAACTAGGTCCTATTTCTTTTAAAGTTTTCTCAAGAATTGGCGGATAGAAAATTTTTGAGAAAGGGTTAGCTATTTCTACTTCCTTTTTGAAATATTTTTGGAAATACTCTAAGAGCCCAGGCAAAAGTACAGTTCCACCAGCTATAATAATTTTCTCAATTTCTTTTCCTTCTTTCAAATAAAAATTTTTAAAAATTTTCTCACTTTCTCTAATAATTAAGCCAATTAAGGGAATTAAAATTTCTCTAACATGTTCTCCCTCTAAACCCAATTGAGGAGAGGTTGAAATCCCATATTTTTTTTTAAGGACTTCTGCTCTTTCATAATCTACTGATAGTCCTTTGGCTATTCTTTCAGTTAAATCACTTCCAGAGATATCAAAGCTGTGGGAGATTTTTAAGATTCTTTTATCAATTATACTACAAGTTGTGCTTCTGGCTCCAATATCAATTAAGCCAATCGTTCTTTTTTCTTCTTCGATCAAAGCTCTGACTAAACCAAATACTTCTGCCTCCAAAGCCAAGAGTTTAAGGTCTGAAATTAAGGCAATCTTTTGATACTGATTGATAACCTCGTTTGGAACAGCCACTAAAAGAATTTTCAGCTCTGTATCCCTTTGGTCTGAAACTTTTCCACCTATTAACTGCCAATCTAATGTTACCTCTCCCAACGGAATAGGAACATGTTTTCTGGCTTCAGCTCTTATTGCCTGGGGCAGTTCTTCGGCAGTCATTCCTGGCAATTCAAAGGTGGTAAAAAAGGTTGAAAAATCTGGAATAGAGAAAACACATTCGCGAGATTTAATCTTAGCTTCCTCGAGCACTGCTTTTATTGCTCTGGCAATATCTTCAGTAGAAAGCAAGAGGGTGCTCTTTTCAAATGTTCTAAATGGCCTTTGGTAAAGAGCTGAAGCTGGGATTTCGCCATAATTTTCCAGTTTTATTCTTCTTGCCCAGCTTGATAATTCAGCTATTTTAATAGCAAATGTGCCAATGTCTATTCCTAAGAATTTTTTTGGAATTAACTTTAAAAATCTCATTTTGTGTTATTATATCATAAGAGAAAGACTATGGAAATTTCTAAATTAAAAAATTTTCTGTTAGATCTTTTTTTTCCGAAATTTTGTTTTGGTTGTCAGAGAGAAGAAGTTTATCTTTGTGAAGATTGTAAAAGCATTCTCGATATTTCAGCATTTCATCAGAAATTTCAGACAAAAAATCTTAATGATTTATATTTTGCCACAGAATACAAAAATTTTCTAATTAGAAATTTAATCCAAAAATTCAAATACAAACCATTTGTCAAAGAGCTATCAATATCCCTCTCCTCTTTAATAATAGAACATTTTCAATTACTTGAAAATCCCCCACCATTTTTTAGTAGAGGGTTGGATTTTGTTTTAATTCCTGTCCCCCTTGGAAAAAGAAAATTAAGGTGGCGAGGATTTAATCAGGCAGAAGAAATTGCCAAAGTAATTTCAAAATTTTTAGAAATCCCTTTAATTAATAATGCTCTAAAAAAAGAGCGGGAGACTTTGCCTCAGGTTGAACTCACTGAGGAGGAGAGAAAAGAGAATATTTTAGGAACTTTTTCTTGTCAAAATCAAGAGAAAATTCAAGGAAGGAAAATTTTATTAGTTGATGATGTTTATACTACCGGCTCAACAATGGAAGAGTGTGCCCGAGTTTTGAAAGAATCTGGGGCAAAAGAGATTATCGGCATAGTTGTTACCAGAGCCAAACCCGGAGAAGACACAATTTAAGCATAAAAACATATAAGCATTTAAGCATTAAAACATAAAACCGGAGTTGAGTCCGGTTTTAGAAACGCCATCCGGTTATTAAATCTCGACGAAGCCCATTATTTCTTTAAATGCATAACTGT
>JBHIEB010000055.1:0-4123 GCA_046760405.1 Minisyncoccales bacterium | reverse complement strand
TGACACAAAAACTGTCTATTTTAGGCAGTTTTTGTATTTAATTTCTTTTTCAAAACCACAATTAATTTATGATTATGGGCTTGAAAAAAAAGAAAGGGATTTAAAAAGAACTGGATTTTTTATCTTTCTTCACCCTTTTTAAGACAAGCGAGATAAGCGATAAAATTGCTTGGGTCTACCTCTTATCTCGCGATTCTCCGGGAACTTCTCAACCTGAGACTTAAGTATGAGCCTGACTAAAGCGTCGTAAATAGTAGTTCTCGGCAAACCTGTCTCATTACGAATATCAGCCCTGGTCTTTCCCTCTGAACCTTTTAGATTCTTGAGCACCATTTGGTCATTTTCTTCCGTCAAGTAACTTACCTCCTTGTCCACCATATTAAACATCGATAAAATTTTGTCAAGGAATCAAAAAAAACAAGAAATACCCCAAAAGAAATGACAGATATCCAAATAATTATTCTACAGATGGTTTAGTAAATAAAAAAGCAAAAGCGACTGAGATAAAACCAAAAAATATAATAATACTTCCAAAAGCAACCATTAACCAGCCAAGATTCGAACTATGAAGAATTGTTCCTATTCCGGCCAGGAAGAAACCAGTTGCCATTGTGAAAGACCGAGTTCGAATTTCGGGATTTTTAAGTCCAGAATGAATAAATGTAATAGTTAAGGGAATAACAAGGGCTAAGACTATGAGCGTAAATAATAAAAATACTGTCGGATGTAAATTCCACTCAGTGATTCCGTGAGTTACCCGAGGATAACCAGCATAACGAATCTGCAAAAATAAAATTATAGAGCCAAAAAATGCGGCCACCAGAAAAGCAAAATCTGGAGGGATTTGTTCGAGTTTTGAATAAAAAAATGCTCTTAAGCCAAAAGCCCAACCTATAAAAAAGGGAATCAAGGCAAATTGAGAACCAATTTTTAAAAGGCGATAATTTTGGGAGAAGATTAAGCAAGATAATCCAAAAATAAAAAGGGAAAGGGCTAAGAAGAATCCTACATAGGCAAAATTTTTTGTAACCGGATTTTTGCTTTTTTGATAAGAAGGCCACAGCCTATAAGCTAAATAAGAAAGGAGAAAACTTCCAGACATATATAAAATTCCACTGAAGTTAACCATAAATTATAACTATTGCCAATTGAGTAAAAATTTTAGACGGATAAAACTGATTAGTAACTCTAGCTCCGCCTACGACACAAAAAGGGCTCTAAAAAACTCCTTCTTTTTAAGTAAAACAATTATCGCTCTCTTTTCCTAAATATTAAAACAGCAAAGATAAAGAATAGTAGAGAATACAGAATAAGCATATTCAAAACAGGCAGTATCTCAAATAATCCCAGGTCTCTAATTATTACATCTCTCAAGCCTTCTACTGAATACGTTAAGGGAAAAAACTTAACTACATTTTGAACATAATCAGGCATACATTGAATAGGAAAAAAAATCCCGGATATAAAAACTAAAGGAAGGCTAATGAAAAGGATAATGACTTGGGCTTCGAATTCTGAACGCCCTATTGTAGAAGTTATAAGAGCCAACCCAATGAAAGGTGCAGCACCAAGAATTTCAAGCAATATTACTAACCAGATAGGTCCGGCAATAGATATATTAAACAAAAATCTCCCGCCGATTAAAATTAGTACTCCGGCGATAGCCGCTAAAAGGCTGTAGGCTGTGTATTTACTAATTAAGAAAACCCAAAGCGGGAGGGGTGAGCTGCGAATCCTCTCCAAACTCCCTGAAATTCTTTCCCTTACCACCCCTATTGATGCTAAACTCAAACAGAAAAACATTATTCCAAAAGCAGTAATGCCCGGGAATAGATAATCAATAAATCTCAAATCCTTTTCATAAGCATCTTTCTGGAGTATGAAAGAATCTTCAATTTCTACTATCTGTGGCATCACTTTATCTAAAACAGTATCCCTAGCTAAGGGATTAGAGTTGTCCACCACAATTGTAATTTTAGGTGGTTGATGGGACAAAGATAATTCAGGATATATTCCCAGTAAATATTCTTTAGATTTAACCAATTCTTCTAAAGTAGACTGATCTCCTCTTCTAACTTCTAAATTAAAATCCTCAGGAGATATCTTTTCTTTAAGCGAACTGACCAATGTTTGATTATTCTCATCTTCTATAATTACTATTCGAGGGTAAGTTATGTCTAAAGTCTCACCTGGGAAAGAAATACCAAAAACTACCAAAATTATAGTGGGAAGAAAAAGGGCAAAGATTAAACCGGCCGGTTTTCTTATCAAAATTAAATATTCTACAATTATGTTTTGTAAAATAACTTTTAAATACTTCAATATTGTCATTGAACCAAATTTAGATAAACATCTTCAAAACGCACTTTAGCCCTCAGATTTCCATTGTAAACATCACTAAAAACTTTTCGTCTCAACTGATCTGGTTCACCAAAAGCCACTAATTTCCCTTCGTTTAGAACTGCTACCTGGTCACAATTATCCGCTTCTTCCATGTAATGAGTGCTAATTAAAATTGTTTTCCCCCTTGTCTTTAGAGTTTTAAATAGTTTCCAAAATTCAACTCTAATAGCCGGATCAAGCCCCAAAGTTGGTTCATCCAAAATAACAATCTCTGGGTCGTGCAATAAGGCGGCGGCTACAGCTGTCCTTCTCTTGAATCCTCCTGAGAGCTTTTCTATTCTTATTTTCTTTACTTTTTTTAGATGAAAAGTCTTTAACAAATTTTCAATTCGTTCATTGAGTAAATTTTTATTAAAAATTCCATAAATCGTACCAAAATAACTTAAATTTTCATAAACAGTTAATTCAAGAAATAAAGAATTTTGTTGCGGTAAATAACCAACCATCCCTTGAATTTTTGATAAGTTTCGATCAGGACTCAAGCCATTTATCAATATTTTACCTTTAGTCGGTTTTAGTAATCCGCAGAGCAGTCGCATAGTAGTAGTTTTACCAGAGCCATTTGGACCTACCAATCCAACAATATGATTCTTTTCAATAGAAAGGTTTAAATCGCTCAGGGCCAAGGTCCTGCGACCGTAGATTTTAGACAAATTGTATGCTTCTAATATTGGCATAATTTATTTGTTTTTTAGCCCAAAAAACAATAAAATTATTAACTTTCGATATTATATCACAACAAAAACCCGAGAGAAAAACCCTAAACCATCCGATTCAGGGCTTCGCTCTCGGGCTGTGGTTTACTTGGAATCAATTAATCGTTAGCTAAATACCTCACGCCTTCTTTTGAAATTACCCCAGATTTCATGGGCAATAATGAGAAATGCTGTCCAGGCTACGCCAAAAGCAAGTCCGGCTGCAATATCAGAAGGATAATGAACTCCTAAATAAACTCGACTAATGGCAATTCCTCCGATAAGAAATGCTAAAATAATGGTCCAAATGATACGGAAAGACCAATTTGGCAGGGCCCGAAAAATAACATACCATAATAATCCATAAAGAGCGATGGCGATAGCGGCATGGCCGCTGGGAAAACTATAGCCACTTGTTTCTATAACCTGGTACCCAATACTCGGACGAGGACGGGCTATAATTTGTTTTGCAAGGAAAACAAAAAGTTGACTTCCAGCTACTGATAAAATGAAGAGAATAGCTAAAGACCAATAGCGACGGATAAGTCCAATAATCACACTCAGGGCTACAACCCCAATGACTACCTGGCTATTGCCGAGAAAAGTTATTGCTTCAAAAAGAGGAGTTAGGGCTTCAGGACGGAAGATCTTTATAAAATAGACTGCCAGAAGGTCAAGTTCCTGAATCTCCTCTTCGGTGAAAAGAAGACCGGTAATAGCGATAAATGCTGCTGCCGAAGCTAAAGAAATCATTAAGCCGCCAGCGATAAAAAGAAAAAAAGAAATCCGCCTTCCCAAAGGTGATTGTAAAAAATCTCCTAAAACTGTCCTGAGTTTTTCTTTCGCTTCGCGGCTCAATAAGAACCAAATAGTAATCAAAAAGCCTATTCCTAAAACTGATATTACTCCCAGTCCTAAAAAAAGCTTTATAATATCTTCCATTATTTTCTATTTTAATAAAAAAGCCAGGGCTTTTAAATAAACCTGGTGCGAAGTGCCTGCCCTGAACTTGCTGAAGGGTTAGA
>JBHIEB010000054.1:0-4255 GCA_046760405.1 Minisyncoccales bacterium | reverse complement strand
CCATCAGATTTTCAAGAAAAAGAATTATTTGCAAGACATCTTGAACTAATCACCTCAATTATTTTCGAGAAAATTAAAGAAGACCCCGAGTATGATCCTACAGATTTAGAAAAATCAGCCATTGCTAGTTTCGTAGCACATCAGATAACTCGCACCCCTCTTTTTAGGCAAAAACTTAACCTTTTATTTTACTACCTTGTTTCCAACGAGTATTGTAAGATAGATAACTTTGGCGATATAGAATTTCTTAAGGAACAAATTGTTTGCAACGGTATAAATATTGATGTGGAAAAATTTCGTAAATTTGTATTGTCTAAAAGAAAATCCTCTCTAGCGGGAACAAAAAATCATGAGATCATCCTTAGTATGCTTATTGCAGAGAATATGGCTGAGAAAATATTTAGAAAGACACTCGTGATCGAACAAGTCGAGCAAGAAACCTATTTTGTTATATCTGATAATCCTGCCATTGTAATGGACTATCATACAAACAAGTGTTTTCCATTTGAATGGTGGCGTATTTCTGATAGAAATATTTCAATATTTATGCCGATTTCTCCATTTCTAGCATTAGTTTACGCAAAAGGGAGAAAGAAAAACCCTGAGGATAAGATGAATAAAAATAATGTCCAAACATTTAACCGCATTTCTATGATTTGCAGTTTAAATAAAATCTATTCACATCTTGCCGATAAAATCATACAAAAAGAGTATAATCAATGCGCTGGGAGTTGGCAGTAATTAGTTCCCCTTTAGTGATATTTTACAAGTAGAGCCATTGGATTTTAATTTTAGGGAATTTTGTGATAGAATAGGGGCATTAAGATGCTGGACAGAGACTTTTCGATTCAAGTTTTAGTTGTTGCCAGACCTGTAATTCCTGTATAATCTGGTTCCAACTAAATCTCACGAAGTCCACATTTCGCAACTTGTCAAATTCTGAAATTATTTTCAAAAAAGGTTCGCACATAGTTTAGAATATTCCACATAATTAGAGATTAGGCCGCGGTAGCTCAGTGGTAGAGCACAATTCTGAAAAAATTGGGGGCGGTGGTTCGATTCCACTCCGCGGCACCATAGTTAGTTTATGAGTACGGTCGCTTCGCGACCTTGAGTTAATGAGTAATGAGAAATCCTCATAAACCTATCAACTCATTTACTCATTACTAATTTTGCGGGTGTAGTATAATGGTTAGTACATAACTTTGCCAAAGTTAAGGCGAGGGTTCAACTCCCTTCACCCGCTCAATTCTCTATTCTCTTGACATAATTTTTCGGGTGCGATAATATACTAAAACCCTAAAGCAGGGTTTTAGTATGAAAAACCCTCTTAAATGCTCAGAGTTTTGGGCATTAAAGATTTCAATTGTCATCATATTTCTGGGAATTTTACTTGAAATCCCTCCCCTTTTAAAGGAGAAAGGATTTGAAACGAATTCGGGTTTAAGAGAAATCCCGGGATTTGCTATTGTTCAAGAAAATACCCTTTTTCCTTCTTCCAATCCGGCTAATCCTCCGCCAAAAGTTGTTAAGAAATTGCCGGTAGTGATTACTGCTTACTCAAGCACGCCCGGGCAAACTGACGACAATCCTTATATTACAGCTGCTGGTAGCTGGGTCAGGGATGGAGTTGTGGCAAATAATAAGTATCCTTTTGGAACAAAAATTCGATTCCCCGAGATTTACGGAGATAAAATTTTTGTTGTCGAAGATAGAATGAGCTGGAAAAAGGGAAATTATCACTTCGACATCTGGTTTCCTTCTTATCGGGAAGCCTTAAATTTTGGCGCAAAAAGAACATATATTGAAATTTTAGAGGGATAATTTTTACCTTAAATTGTAAACTGTAGACTTTAAACAATAAACTTAAAACAAAAACCACCTTTTGAAGGTGGATTTTTGTTTGTGCCGCGGGTGGGACTTGCACCCACAAGGAGGGGTTACCTCCACAAGATTTTAAGTCTTGCGTGTTTTCTAATTTCACCACCGCGGCAAAATTTAGAGGCGCGGATGGCCCCGAAATTAACGGGGTAAAGATTTGCACTTGTGAGATTTTGTTTTTGAGGCCACGGCCGGATTCGCACCGGCGTAAACGGTTTTGCAGACCGCTGCGTAACTACTTCGCTACGTGGCCAAAATTTTGTAAGACAAAACTTAGGTGGGCTTGGCTACCGCGCCATACTCTTAAATTCGTATTCTAATTCGCATAATATCTCATTTTTCTCTCTTTTTCAACCCGAACTCTCGATTTATTATAATTTCGCTTTTTTTCGTTCTTCCTTATATATTACCAATACGTCTCTTTTTTCAATCTTTCCTTTTCCTTCATATAATATTCCAACTTCCTCACCTCGGGCAGCTTTTTCAATATCTTTTTTATTCTTTTGAAGATTAATCATTTTTCCTCGGCCAATTATTTCTTCATTTCTTAAAATTTCAATCAAAGTTCCCTTTTCCACTTTTCCTTCGATTATTCTTCCTCCAGCAATCTGGCGATTCTTTTCGCCCCAAAAATAGACTAAAACTTTAACTTTTCCTAAGTCGGTCCTAACTAATTCAGGTGCTAAAATTTTCTCCATAAATTTTCTGACTTCTTCAACTAAATCGTAAATTATCTCAAAATTCATTATTCTAATTTTCTCTTTCTGGGCTAAGTTTTTAACAGCTGGATTTGTTTTTACTCTAAAACCTAAAATTAAAGCTTTTCCACTTTTTGCTAATTTAATATCATTTTCATTTATCTCCCCAACCTCTGATTTTAGAATTCTTAAAACAATTTTCTCTTGGGGCAATCCTTTTAAAACTTCCTCAATTGCCTCAATTGAGCCTAGGACATCGGTTTTTAAAATTAAATTTAAAACTTTTTTTTCTGGTGTAATTTCTAAGACTCCAGGTTGCTTTTTTTCTTCAACTTTGAGAAATGTTTTTGCTGATTCTAAATCAGAAAAAATCTTAAAATTTTCACCCACCTTAGGAGCTTTTCCAAAGCCAATTATAATAGCCGGTTGGGCTGGAAAAGCCTCTAAAATTTTTCTTCCCTGAAAGTCTTCTAAATTTTTAACTCTCCCAGAAGCCGAGGGGGTAGCGATAATGTCGCCTAATTTTAAAACTCCTTCATTTAAAATTAAGGTGGCGGTAGGCCCTCTTTGGCTATCTAAATAAGACTCAATAACCAGCCCTTTAGCTGGTTTTGAAAGATCAGCTTTTAAATTTTCTATTTCAGCTACCAGCAATATCAGTTCTAAAAGACCTTCAATTCCCTGACCGGTTTTGGCTGAAGTTTCAACCGAAGGTATCTTTCCTCCCATTGACTCAACTAAAACATCTTCTTTTTGCAGTTCTCTTTTGACTTTTTCCGGATCAGCTCCCGGTTTATCCATTTTATTCAAGGCTACAATTTTTGGTATTTGAGCTCTTTTTATATGTAAAATCGCCTCTTTGGTTTGAGGTTTTACCCCCTCCTCAGCCGCTATCACCAAAATTGCAATATCGGCCACCTTCGCCCCTCTTGATCTCATCTGGGAAAACGCTTCATGCCCTGGGGTATCAATAAAAGTAATTTTTTTACCATCTTTTTCAACCTGATAAGCCCCAATATGTTGGGTAATTCCGCCTGACTCTTTTTCTGTAATTTTAACTCCCAGCTCTTTAATGCTTTGAAGCAGGCTCGATTTCCCGTGATCAATATGACCTAAAACCACCACCACTGGTGGTTTAGTAATTAAGTTTTTAGTTTTCTTAGCCATAATATTAAAATGAAATCCTAAATAAATATAGCGAAATTTCAAATTACAAATTCCAAATAACAAATAAATTCCAAATTCCAATTACCGAATGACCAAAACCGTTTTGGTCATTAGAATTTCGGTCATTGGAGCTTATTTGGGATTTGGTGCTTGGAATTTGGTGCTTAGGACTTAAGATTTGCTAGTTTTGGCTTGTTCTATTGCTTCTTTTTCCGCAGCTGACAACAAATATTCTGAACCTCCTCTTTTTATTGGCTTTCCATAAACCCTATTTCCTTCTTTTGTATATAAACTGGTAATAACTATTCCATTGTTATTTCCATCCAAAAGAGCAATCGAGAAACTTTGATTTCCTCCAATTTCTTTGAAGGGATTGAATCTAACTACCCCCACTTTTTGAATTGGAAATTTGCTTTCTTTTTTCAAATTATCCAACTCTTCAGAAATCTTTTTAAAATTTTTTTTCAAATCCTTAAATTGAGACAAAATCTCTTTCAAATTTTTCGGCT
>JBHIEB010000053.1:0-4430 GCA_046760405.1 Minisyncoccales bacterium | reverse complement strand
TATTGATTCGTAATTCGTAGGGTTATGGGGTTTCCAATCTTCAAAACTAAAATCGAAAGGGTAGATAAAAAATTTGATTTGATAAATCCAAAAGAACAAAAAGAGTATTTTGAATTAAAGGTTAGAAAAGAGATTAAGAAATTAAGAGAATATTTAAAAGAGAATACTTTTGTTGCTTATTTGTTAGGAAAGAAAAATTCTGGCAAAGGCACTTATTCAAAATTGTTTGCCGAAATTGTTTCTCCTAAAAGGGTAGAGCATTTTTCGGTTGGCGATATGATTAGAGGTGTGGATGAAGAATTAGGAGATGAGAAAAGAAAAAAAACTTTAATAAAATTTTTGAAAGAGAATTATCGAGGCAGGTTTTCAATCGAAGAAATCATTTCTGCCTTAGAAAAAAGAAGTACAAAAACTCTTTTGCCAACAGAATTGATTATGGTTCTAATTGAAAGAGAGATGGCAAAAAAGGAAAAAAAAGCTCTTTTCATTGACGGCTTTCCAAGGGATTTAGACCAGATAAATTTTTCTTTATTTTTTCGAGATTTAATTGGCTATCGAGGCGACCCAGATGTTTTTATTTTAATTGATGTTCCAGAAAGCGTGATTGATGAAAGGATTAAGTGGAGAAGGATTTGTCCGATTTGCCAAACTTCAAGAAACTTAAAATTACTTCCAACTTCCAAAGTTAGTTACGACGAAAAGAAAAAAGAATTTTATTTAATTTGTGAAAATCCAAACTGTAAGGGAGCTCAGATGGTTTCAAAAGAAGGAGATGAGTTAGGAATTGAGCCGGTGAGGGAGAGATTAAAAATGGACGAGAAACTGATTGAGCAAGCCTTTTCCCTTTATGGAATTCCCAAAGTTTTATTAAGAAATTCTGTACCAGTAGATGTGGCTAAAGATTATGTTGATGATTACGAGATTACTCCAGAATATATTTTCCAATGGGATGAGGAATTAAAAAAGGTGAAAATAAAACAGAAACCCTGGATTGTTTTGGATGACGAAGGTGTTGAATCTTTCAGTTTGTTGTCATTACCAGTAGCAGTCTCTTTAATCAAACAAATGGTTGAGGTTTTCGATTTATAAAACTAAATTTTCAGAGATTTGCCTAAACTTGACAAATGCTCTTGGAAAAAGATACAATGAAAGTAGCCCTGTTTCTTCTTCTAGTCAGATTCTGGTACAAACGTTCTTTCAGGGAGTCTGATATGATCTTGGTCCGTGGATCAAGACTATGACACCCACTAGGAAATCTTTTTTCCAGAACGAACTCCTAGAAGAAAAGCAGGGCACCAAAAAACGCCTCATTGAGGCGTTTTTTGGTTTCTATATTAAAAGAAATAAAAAAAGGCGATTAGAGATTATATCTCTTTGTCGCCTTTTGACAGGCCTAGAGGAAGAAATTCCTATTTTGGCGAGATGGTGAAGATTAGTGGATTACTTCTTGCTTTTGTTCTTTTTCTTTTTTCCGAAGAGAGAACATTTCTTTGAATTTCTTTTTTAGTTTCTCGTCGGAAATTTCGTCAACAAATAAAAGCTTCGAAAAGGATAGTTTGGATTTTTTTAGTCTTGCCGTGCGGACTATATCGAGAGCTCCAAAGCCGATACTGAAAGCTCCAGTAAATCCCTCGATTTTCACAAAGTTCTCCTCTACCGATCTTATCAGGCCATAAGTATGTTTTCCTTCTACCAACAGAATATGAATTGGTGTTTTTTTCTTTTCATATTCTTCTTTTTCTAATCTCTCGCGAAATTTCGTTTCATTCATCTCCTTTTAATGTACTGTTTTACTATTTTTTTATATGATATTAGCTTCTGGTTGTCAAATTAAATTAACGAGAAATGTTCTCGTTAATTTATCATTTTGGGCAAAAAATAATTTCTTTGAAAACAAAAAGGAGAGGAAGGAAACCTTTTCGCGAATAGTTTCAAAAAAACTATTCTGGAACCAAAAAGATTTTTATCCTTTCTCTCTTATGATGCGGTAGTGTTTTGTGACCTCGTCAGCTTTATGTTTCTCAACTTTATCTGGGGAGATCTCGTCCATATCTACAGTTACTTGCCACTCATCAATCCAGAGTTTCTTGTCATCCGGAATCTTTGAGGAATCTACAAAATAAATGTAGACATCCATTTTCGGATTGAATTTCTCTGGATTTTCAAAACGGACGGTCCGCTCTTTATGGTTTACTTCGGTTATCCCTTCTGGTCTCGCGGCAGAGACCAACGCGAAGGCAAAATCCGGAGTAAGATAGATCATATTAAGACTCTCCTCTTTTGGCGTTCCAGGCGGACCCCAGGCCTTCATTCTTTTTAACTTAGAAAAAAGTTTTCTGCTGCCGTGGTACCAATACATATTATTTACCTCCTTTTATTTATTATGTGCTATTTATTGAAAGAATTTTTTCCACTTATATTTTAGCATATTAATTTAGATTTGTCAATTTTTTGTTACCAGCTTTTAAATAAAAAACACCGCTTTACGGCGTTTTTTGATTTCGGGGCACTGGGATTTGAACCCAGAATCTTACGCACCCCATGCGCAAATGTTAACCATTACACCATGCCCCGAGGATTCATTTGCTAAAAGCAAATGAGAAAAATTCCAAACCCTAAGCACCAAATCCTAAACCCCGATAGTATAAATTCTTCGAATTTAACTACGGGGCAGGCAAATTTAAAGAATTTTGATATTGCGAAGTCCCGATTTATCGGGACGAAGCCCTGTAGTTAACGAGCAGAGCGAGTTATACTACATGGGTTTAGAATTTAGGATTTTGGATTTTGGATTTGCGCTTTACAAATCTACTTAGGTTTGGAAAGTGTTTTGATGCATTTTGTGCAAGCTAAAATTCTTTTTCCGGCCAATCCTTTAAAAACTTTTCTTTTTACTCCAACAGGAACACGAACCCATTGAAGGTTGGGATATTTTCTTCTTTTGCCAGTTGGGTTATACTTTCCTCGAAGCTTAACTAATTTCTGAACTAATCTTGAACCCTTTCCGCAAATTTGACACTGCTTTGCCATAATATATAATCTTAAAATGTTTTTAGAAATTTAGCAAGACTGTGATATTATGATATAATTAAAAACTCATTTGATGCTACCATGTCTATTGTAATTTTCACCTTAATTGTTTTACTTTTTTCAATTATTATTCATGAAATTGCCCATGGCAGTGTGGCTTATTATTTGGGAGACCCGACAGCAAAATACGCCGGTCGTCTCACTTTGAATCCTTTGAAGCATTTAGATCCCTTTGGTTCTGTTATCTTGCCTCTGCTTTTACTTTTGCTGACCGCTGGCCAGGGTCCTATTTTTGGTTGGGCAAGACCAGTGCCAATTAATCCCTATAATTTTCGTGACCAAAAATGGGGGACATTAAAGGTCTCGGTAGCCGGTCCCAGTATGAATTTTTTAATTGCCATAATTTTTGGCCTTATAATTAGACTTTTTGCCCTACCTCAACCTCTTTTGATTCTCTTTAGTATTGTCACTGTTTATAATTTTGCCTGGGGGATATTTAATTTAGTCCCTATTCCGCCTTTAGATGGTTATCATATTCTTTTTTCTCTTTTGCCAGCAGAATGGTCAAATATAAAATTTTTCTTAAGGCGGTATGGTCTTTTCATTCTTCTTTTCTTTATCTTCTTTGGCCTCCGCCTGGTATTTTTGGGAGCGATATTTCTCTATTCTTTAGTTTCTGGTCAACTATTTGTTATTTAAATGGTTGACTTTTATCTTATTTTCTGTTAAATTAACTGTATAGCGACCTTCAGGTCGATATGCCAAAACCTCGTTTTGTTATAGCCGCTCAGCGGATATTTATTTTAATCTCATTTTGTATAATATATAACAGTCTATAAGAGGAGGTATTTAATCTGGAAGATTAAACATATAATAATTATTTTTTATTTTTGGTATTTAATTTTTAATTTTAGCTAAAGCTACTATGCCCACAATTCATCAATTAGTTAAAAAAAGAAGAAAGAAAAGCAAAAAGCGTGTCAAAACGCCGGTTTTGAAATTTGGTTTCAATACTCTAAAGAATAGACCGGTAAAATATTCTTCTCCTTTTAAAAGAGGAGTTTGTATTAAAGTCTTCACTGCTACTCCCAAAAAACCACATTCGGCTTTGAGAAAAGTTGCTAAGGTCCGCCTGTCCAATGGTCAGGAAGTGACTGCTTATATTCCTGGAGAGGGTCATAATTTACAGGAGCACTCAATTGTTTTAATTAGGGGAGGAAGGGTAAGAGATCTACCAGGAGTAAGATACCATATTGTTAGAGGGGTGATAGATACTACTGGCGTTGAAGGGAGAAAACAAAAGAGATCAAAATATGGAACGAAAAGAGAGAAAAAATAGCCTTCCCATAGAGGAGAGGGGTCGGCCTTCGCCTCGACGAAGTCGGCCTACGGCCAGACGA
>JBHIEB010000052.1:0-4508 GCA_046760405.1 Minisyncoccales bacterium | reverse complement strand
CCTTTCATAGATTTTCAAGGCCTCAGAGTGTATCATATCATATGGACCAGTACAAGGGCTTGACACCCCCCCCTTTTTTTGCTAAAATGAGATTACCCAAGTAGGCAAGGTAATCGCTTTTCATCTATTATAGGTGGAGGGAGGAAAGTCCGAACACCCTCCCCCACCACTTTATGCGGATTTCCGAAATAAGTGTTGCCCAATTTACATTCAGAAGTCTATAAGACTAATTGGAAATCTCTATAAAGTGGTGGGGGATAAAAAGATAGCGGCTAACAGCCGTCCAGCCGTTGCTTCGCAACGGCACGCGGATAGACGCTGATAGGCGGTTGCTTCGCAACCAGACGCAGATAAACGCAGATAATTTTTCCGCGTAAATCAGCGTTCCGCTGCGGAGCAGCGGTTGAGAGGTGCGAACAGAGACGTGCGAGACCGAAAGGTCGAGCATCCCGTCGGATGACGGGACAGTCCTACAGTAATGTAGGGGTGAAACGGCTAAATCCTTATCGGGTGCAAGAACAAACCAAAAGTCCAGAGTTGTGTGGAACTTTTGGGAAAAGTGGTTCGCATGAGCTTTGAGGTGACTTGAAGCCCAGACAGATGATTACCTCCAGCTGCTTCGCAGCCGGTTACGAATAATCACGAATCTTGGCGCTTTGCGCCTCACGAATTTCTACGAATATTTATTCGCATTGATTCGCGAGCGAACGCAGTGAGCCTAATTCGCGAAGATTAGTAGCCAACTGCGGAGCAGTTGGCACAGAATTCGGCTTATTGCCTGCTTGGGTTTTTTAGTTGAATTTAAATTTCTGACAAGGTAAGATAAAAGCGAAAATGATTTCTCGCTTTTTTAATTACCAAACTAAAACAGTTACTAGAGCTGCCGGAATTTTGGTAATATCGGCTTTAATTAGCCGATTTTTAGGAGTGATTAGAGATTGGTTATTAGCTAAGACTTTTGGAGCTGGAGTTGAACTTGATGCCTATTTTACGGCTTTTAGAATTCCAGATTTTGTCTATAATGTCTTTATTGTAGGCGGAATCTTAGTTGCCTTCTTACCACTGTTTTCTGAGTACTTTTCAAAGAATAAAAAGGAAGCTTGGGATTTTGCTTCAAATTGCCTCAATATTTTTTTATTTTTGTTAATCTTTCTTAGTTTTTTTCTCTTTATCTTAGCCCCCTCCTTGGCAAAATTAATTGCTCCCGGTTTCACTTTAGAACAGATGGCATTGACAACATTTCTGATGAGATTGATGTTTTTAAGCCCTATTTTTTTTGGTTTAAGTTCAATTCTTTCGGGAATTTTGCAATATTTTAATCGGTTTTTAGTTTATAGTCTTTGCCCAATTCTCTATAACCTGGGGATAATTTTGGGCATTTTATTTTTAGCCCCCAAATTTGGAATCTTAGGAGTGGCTTTGGGAGTAATCTTGGGTGCTTTTTTCCATTTTGCCATCCAACTACCCTCAGCTCTCAATTGTGGCTTCAGCTATCAGCCAATTTTTAACTTCAAGAGTTCTAAGATTAAAAAGGTTTTTATTTTAATGATTCCCAGGACTTTTGGGATGGTTGCTAACCAAATCAACTTGCTGGTGATAAACGCCATTGCTTCAACTTTGACCGTTGGTTCCATTGCCATTCTTAATTTTGCCGGTCAATTATTTTTAGCTCCGGTTGGCATTATTGGGATTTCTTTTGCGGTGGCTGCTTTTCCCGCCTTATCTAAAAGTTGGGCTGAGGATAGAAAAGATGACTTTGTGGGAAATTTTTCTTTAGTTTTTCGTCAAATTCTTTATCTGGCAATTCCAATTAGTATTTTAATTTTTATTTTGAGGAATCAGATTGTTGAAATTATTTTAAGACATGGCCAATTTTCTCTTTTGGCAGCTAAACTTACGGCTGCCAGTTTAGGCTTATTTTGTTTTGGTATCTTTGCCTTTTCTCTAATTCCTTTAATTTATCGGGCTTTCTTTTCTTTTCAAGATACAAAAACCCCTGCTTTAATTTCTATAGTTTCGATGGGTTTTAATATTATTTTGAGCTTTTTTTTAACCTGGAGCTTGGCTCCTTCGGTCAAATTTTGGTGGGGGGAAAATTTAATGAGAGATATTTTCCCCCTTCAAGGAATTGAAGATATTTCGGTCTTGGGCTTGCCTTTAGCTATGTCCATTAGTCTTATCTTTCAGTTTATTTTGTCGATATTTTTTCTCCAAAAAAGAATTGGTGATTTTAAGACAAAAGAGGTCTTTAATTCTTTTTTAAAAATTTCAATAGCTAGTATCGTAATGGCTGGAATTATCTACTTTGTTTTTCTTTCACCTCTCCAAGCTTTTTTTGGGGTTTTTTGGCAGGCAATAATAGGGGGTTTAGTTGGAGTTTTAGTCTATATTGTAGCCACCTTCCTTTTAAAATCCCCAGAGCTCGAAACCATCAAATCTTCAATTTTGAGGAAATTTAAGAAGTAATTATGGAGAATACTCGCAACTTCTGTATTATTAGCCACATTGATCACGGAAAATCAACTTTAGCTGATCGTTTTTTGGAATTGACCAAAACCATTCCCGAAGGAAAAATGAGGCCTCAATTTTTAGATATGATGGATTTAGAAAGAGAAAAAGGAATTACTATTAAAATGCAACCTGTGAGAATGACCTATTATCTAACACCTAACACCTATTACCTTAATCTAATAGATACTCCAGGTCACGTTGATTTTTCTTACGAGGTTTCTCGTTCTTTAGCTGCCGTTGAAGGAGCAATTTTATTAATTGATGGAACAAAAGGAATTCAGGCTCAAACTTTGGCTAATTTAGAATTAGCCAAACAACAAAATTTGGTCATTATTCCAGCCGTAAATAAGATTGATTTACCTCATGCTCAAATTGAGGAGACCAAAGAAGAGATAGCTCAGATATTCAATATTCTCAAAGATGAAATTTTTACCATCTCAGCTAAATATGGAACCAATGTCAAAGGGTTTTTGGAGGCAATAATTAGAAAAATTCCTTCTCCCAAAGGAGATTCTGGCAAACCATTGAGAGCTTTAGTTTTTGACTCAAAATATGACCCATATAAAGGAGTCATAGCTTATCTGAGGATATTTGATGGTGAGGTTTTAGCTGGCGATAAAATCTATTTAATCCAGGCTGGGATAGAAAGTCAGGTAAAAGAAATAGGATATTTCAAACCAACTCTTGAGCCATCCCAAGAATTAAAAGCAGGAGAAATAGGCTATGTTGCGACTGGAATTAAAGATCCTTCAATGGTCAGAGTAGGAGAGACAATAACAAAATTAAAAATTGACCAGATTAAACCATTGCCCGGTTACCAGGAGCCCAAGCCCGTGGTTTTTGCTTCAATTTATCCCAAAAACCCTGATGATTTTCAAACTCTAAAAGAAGCCTTAGATAAACTAAAACTAAACGATGCTGCTTTTATTTTTGAAAGAGAGAAAAGAGAGTTTCTAGGGCGAGGTTTTCGTTGTGGGTTTTTGGGTTCTTTACACGCTGAAATAATTTGTGAAAGGCTGCGCCGAGAATTTGATTTGGATTTAATCATTTCTACTCCTTCAGTGATTTATAAAATCATTGATAAAAAAGATAAAGAAAAACTTACTTTTTCAGCTAGTGATTTGCCAGATAGAAGCGAAATTAAACAAATCCAAGAACCTTGGGTGAAATTAGAGATGATGACTCCTGTCAATTATCTTGGCAAAGTTTTGGAAATTTTAAAAAATTTGAGAGGAAAACATCTCAAAACTAAATATTTTGGTCAACAAAGATTACTTTTAATCTATGAAATCCCTTTAAGGAAAATCATTGTGGAGTTTCATGACCTGCTCAAGGGAGCTACTCAGGGTTTTGCCTCAATGAATTATGAAATTTTGGGATATTATCCATCAGATTTAGTTAAACTTGAAATTTTGATTGCCGGTAGAAAAGAAGAAGTATTCTCAAAAGTGGTTGAAGAAGACGAGGCTTACCAAGAAGGCAAAAAAATAATCTCAAAGTTAAAAGAAATTTTGCCAGCCCAACTTTTTGCCGTCCCTCTTCAGGCAGCGGTTTCAGGTAGAATTATTGCCAGAGAAACAATTAAGGCAAAAAGAAGAGATGTTGTAGCTCCCCTTTATGGTGGTGATTATACCCGAAAAAGAAAATTATTGGAAAAACAAAAAAAGGGCAAAAAACGATTAAAAGAAAAAGGAAGGGTTATTATTCCTTCCAAAGTGTTTTTTGAGATGTTCAAAGGCTAAATTGAAAATAACTAAAAACTTTGTTAGGGTTAAAACAGAGGGGCTAATGAAAACAAAACCATACTTAAGATTACCAAAATTATTAAAGTAATCCAGATTGTTCTAAAGATTTTTTGAGCTTTTGATTTTTTCATACATTTCACGATATTTTTCATCTTTCATTTTTTGTTTTTTCTTTGTCCTATTATTATTTTTATTTTGTTATTATTATTAAATAGCGACACTATCATTTATATATTTTTTCCATATGAAACA
>JBHIEB010000051.1:0-4562 GCA_046760405.1 Minisyncoccales bacterium | reverse complement strand
ATTAAAAATGCAAAAATTTTTTATATTTTATACTTCGAGCAATAGCGAGAAATATTCCCAGAGGTATATTTAATTTTTGATTTTGAGCGAAGCGAATATGGTTCAACTACGAACAATGATAAAAATAGCTGATAATAGCGGAGGAAAAATACTTCAGTGCATTCATGTTTTGGGGGGTAGCGGCAAACGCTATGCTCGAATTGGCGATGTTATTATCGGTACAGTTAAGGTAGCGGAACCGAGGAGAGAGATAAAAAAACATGATATTGTTAGGGCAGTAATTATCAGACAAAAAAAAGAACTAAGAAGGTCAGATGGCACCTATATTCGTTTTGATGATAATGCTTGCGTTATTTTAGAAGGGAAAACAAAAGAGCCAAAAGGAGGAAGAATTTTTGGGCCAGTAGCCAGAGAAGTAAAAGAAAAAAATTTTGATAAGGTAGCCGCTTTGGCTAAAGAGTTAGTATAACCCCATACGAGCATGTAAGCATAAAAACATAAGAGCATTAAACACTTCGGTTTTTCAGGAATCTATGTTTAAATGCTTTTATGCTTTAATGTTCTAATGCTTTCATGAAGATACATAAAGGCGACACAGTCTTAATTATTTCCGGTAAATATCGAGGTAAGAAAAGTAAGATTTTGCGAGTTTTTCCAAAAGAAAGGAGAATTTTAGTTGAAGGAGTAAATTTGGTAAAAAAACATCAAAAACCGAAAAGAACGGGAGAAAAAGGTCAAATTGTTGAAATGCCTAGCCCAATCGATGTTTCGAATGCAAAATTAATTTGTTCTAAGTGTGGAAAAGCAACGAGAGCAGGATATAAAATGGTAGAAGGAAAGAAGTACAGGATTTGTAAGAAATGCGGAAAAGAAATCTAATTTATAATATATGCTTAGATTATTAGAAAAACACAAGAAGGAAGTGATTCTTGAAATGATGAAAAAGTTTAACTATAAGAATGTTATGGCTGTTCCCCAAATAAAGAAAGTTGTAGTTAATACTGGCTTTGGAAGATTGATTTCTGGAAAAACTTCTGGAGAAAAGAAAAAAATTTTAGATAGTGTTTTGGAAGATTTAGCTTTAATTACTGGCCAGCGTCCTATTGTAACCGGAGCTAAAAAATCAATTTCTGGTTTTAAAATTCGCAAAGGTTTTCCAGTTGGAGCAGTTCTTACTTTGAGAAAAAGAATGATGTTCGATTTTTTAGAAAGATTGATTCACATTGTCCTTCCCAGGTCTCGAGATTTTCAAGGAATAAAACCTACTTCTTTTGATAAACAAGGAAATCTAACCTTAGCCATCAAAGAACATATCGCTTTTCCTGAAGTTTCACCAGAAAAAACTAAAAATATCTTTGGTCTTGAAATAACAGTAGTGACTAGTGCAAAAAGTAGAGAAGAAGGAATAGAACTGTTAAGATTAATGGGATTTCCCATTAAATAGAAGCAGATAAACGCAGATGATAACGCTGAAGAACGCAGAAAAATATCGGCGTAGATCTGCGTAGATATCAGCGTAAATCCGCTTCTACAAGAATGCCTTCAAAAGCCCAGATTGCCAAGTCAAAAAAGAAGCCAAAATTTAAGACTCGAATTGTCCGACGCTGTTTTAGATGTGGTAGAAGAAGAGGATATATGAGAAAATTTGGACTATGTAGGATTTGTTTCAGGGAGATGGCAAATAAAGGATTAATTCCTGGCGTAAAAAAGAGTAGTTGGTAATGCGAATAGTACAAATGCCCTCCGGGCTGCGAATAGTGCGAATAAATTATTCGTAAAATTCGTAGGCGGAGCCATTCGCAAAATTCGTTATGACAGACCCAATAGCTGACATGCTTACCACAATTAGAAACGCCCAAGCCGTATTACACCCAACGGTTGTTGTTCCTTTTTCAAAATTAAAATTTGAAATTGCTAAAATTTTACAGAAAGAAGGTTTTGTTGGACAGGTTGAAAAGAGAGGAAGAGGAGTTAAAAAATTTATTAAAATTACTTTAAAATACGATGGAAAAAATCCAGTAATTTCTGGTTTAAAAAGAATTTCCAAGCCTGGCCAGAGGATTTATCTTGGGGCTATACAAATCAAACCAGTAAAGGGAGGAGATGGAATTGCTATTATTTCAACATCAAAAGGATTGGTAACAAACAAAGAGGCAAGAAAACAAAAAATAGGAGGAGAAATAATTTGTGAGATATGGTAAAAATCTTAAATGGCTAAATGGTTCAATGGTTAAATGGTTAGTTATAACACAGCCATGTAGCCATGTAGTTATTTAACCATTACGTTCATGTCCCGTATAGGCAGGAAACCAATACCAATACCGGAAGGAGTTGAGGTAAAAATAGAAAATCAGAAAGTAATTATTAAGGGTCCAAAAGGTGAACTCTCTCAAGAGGTTCGACCTGAAATTAAGGTTGAAATTAAGGAGGGAAACATTTTTGTTTTACCAACGATCCAGGCCAAAAAAACCAAAGCCTTTTGGGGTCTGACTCGAGCTCTCCTGAATAATATGGTAAGAGGAGTAACCGAGGGTTATGAAAAGAAATTGGAGATTCAAGGCCTGGGCTACAAAGCCATTTTAGAGGGAGAAAATTTGGTTTTATCTGTTGGTTTTACCCATTCGGTTAAAATAAAAACCCCTCCCGGCATTAAACTTTCGGTAGAAAAAAATATAATCACTGTTTCTGGGATTGATAAAGAATTAGTTGGTCAAATTGCAGCCAAGATAAGAAAAGTTAGGCCTCCCGAGCCCTATAAAGGAAAAGGAATCAGATATTTGGGCGAGGTAGTTAGAAGAAAAGCAGGAAAGAAAGTAGTAACAACAGGAGGAACATAATCAACGAAAAACGAATCCTTTACGAATATACGAATTCAAAAGAATCGATAAATAGCGAATTAATCGACAATAGGCGAATATATTATTCGTAAATTCGCAACAGATTCGATATTCGTTGATAAAGAGCCCCATGGTAAAAAGAACAAAACAAAAAGTTAGGATTAGACGTCACAGGAGAGTACGGGGCAAGGTATTTGGTACGGCTCGTAGGCCTCGGCTTTGCGTTTTTCGTTCAAGGCAACATATTTACGCTCAATTAGTTGATGATGAAAAAAGAAGAACATTAGTTGCTGCAAGCGATTTAGAGCTTAAAAAATCAAAAATAAAAAATAAAAAACCAAAAACACAAATTAAAAAGAAAAAAACTGAAGAAATTAAAAAATCCCTTACCAGAAAAGTATCTATAGCATATGAAGTGGGTAAATTGATTGCTAAAAAAACTAAAAACCTAAAAATCAATAAAGTTGTTTTTGATAGGGGAGGATATAAATATCACGGGCGAGTTAAAGCGCTTGCTGAGGGGGCAAGGGAAGGAGGATTAAAATTTTAAAATAGCTACGAAATACGAAAGACATACGAAATTACGAAAAGAATAATTTCGTATATTCGTAAAAAATTAGTATTTCGTAGCCCGCGAATGACAAAAGGAAAAGAGCCAAAAGTCAAAGAAGAAGAGGAAAAAAAAGAAGAATTTGAGTCAAAGCTTTTAGATTTGGCCAGAGTTTCTCATACTAGGGCAGGAGGAAAAAGATTGAGATTTAGAGCAGTGGTAGTGATAGGAAATAAGGCAGGAAAAGTAGGAGTTGGGGTAGCTTCAGGTCGAGATGTTGCTCAGGGCATTGATAAGGCAACGAGACTATCTAAAAAGAATTTAATCGAAGTTCCAATTATTGAAGATACAATTCCCCACGAAGTTCAGGCTAAATTTGGAGCAGCTAAAGTACTTCTTAAACCTCAAAGAAAAGGAAGGGGATTAGTAGCTGGCGGGACAGTAAGAGTTATCTGTACCTTAGCCGGAATAAAGAATATTTCTTCCAAGATCTTAGGAAGAACAAAAAACAAATTAAACAATGCTAGGGCAACAATTGAAGGATTAAAAAAGTTAAAACCAAGATAACAACCCATTAAGGAAGGGGGTCGGGGAAACCCGCGGTTTCCCCGTATAGGAAAATATTAAAAACCGAGGGTTTTTAAGGAGCGGTGTTAGTGCCCAGCACATAGATTATGGGCTGGGTCGCGTGCCGCGACCTGACTTTATATTACCACTATGGAATTACACGAACTTAAACCAATCCACAAAAAAAAGAAAAGAAAACGAGTAGGTAGAGGTGGCAAAAGAGGCACTTACTCTGGTCGGGGAATAAAAGGACAGAAAACAAGGGCTGGCCGAAAATTAAAACCAATAATTCAGGAAACGATAAAAAGATATCCAAAATTAAGGTGATATAAATTTAAGTCAAAGAGAGAAAAGAAGGCTATAATTAATGTTGAATTTTTAGAAAAAAATTTCAAATCAAAAGATTCAGTTTCACCTCAAGTCTTGCTTGAAAAAAAATTAACTCGTAAAATTAAAGGAAGATTGCCGGAAGTGAAAATTTTGGGAGGAGGAAAACTGACAAAGAAATTAACTATCGAGGGGTGTGAGATGTCAAAGAGTGCCAGAGAAAAAATTGAAAAAGCAGGAGGAATAATTAAAACCAAAAACCAAAAATAAAAAACCAAAAA
>JBHIEB010000050.1:0-4637 GCA_046760405.1 Minisyncoccales bacterium | reverse complement strand
ATTAAGGTTTTTAATTCTCTATCTAACTTTTTTCTTGTTTTTTTCTCAATTTTAGTTTTACTTATTGCCATTTTATCATCTTAAATTTTAAATTTTAAATTATCTTTTATCTTTAAAAATTAAAGATTTAATCCCAGAGCAGCCTGAAATATTGCCTCATACATTTAAAGAAATTCATCTTTTCTCTCAAAGAAAATATGATGGCTTGGTAGAGATTTTCCCTTGGTATAATGTTTGGATTAAAAATTTAATTTCTCTTTTTAAGTTCTCAGACCAAATTTGGATTACTCCTCGGGCAAAATATCTGGTCCTCAATCTCCTCAAACCATTTTTAAACAAAACAAGGGTAATTAAAGTTTAATAGGGAGGAATTATCTATTTTCTTGTTACAAAAAATGAACTCTATGAAAATTCTTATTGCCTCGCTCTTAAAAAGGAAAATCGCCCCAAAAATTACTGCCGCAAGGCCACGAGTCATTTTTGATTTAGTTTCAGGACTCTGTAAAAGGGGTCACAAAGTTTCAGTTTTAGGAACCGGGAATAGTTTTGTTCAGGGAGCAAAAATCATTCCAGTAATTCCTAAATCCTTCCAAGAACTAGGGCCTTTTGAAAATCCTTTTTACACCCACATTGCTTTTTTGACAAAGATGTCAAAAATCCTTGAGAAGATTGGAGACAATTTCGATATTGTTCACAATCATTGCTTCCCAGAGTTTATAAATTTACTTGTTGAAAAAAATATTAAAACTCCAATGGTTACCACAATACATGCTCAAATAACTCCAGAGCTTGACGAAGCCCTCTCTTTTTTTAAAAAGAGTTATTTTATTTGCATTTCAAAAGCGGCAAAAAAATTAGCTAAAAAAACAAAAATTTACAAAGTAATTTACAATGGCGTAGACACTAATCTTTACAAATGTTCTATTAAAAAAGAAGATTATCTTTTGTGGATTGGGAGATTAAGCAGAGCCAAAGATAAAAAAGGAAATTTCATGGATCCTAAAGGAGTAAGATGGGCAGTAAGATTAGCCAGGGAAACTAATTCAAAAATTTTGTTAGGTGGCAGTGTTGAAGATCCAGAATTCTTTGAAAGGGATATTAAGCCGTATTTCTCAAGGAAAATTAAGTGGATAGGACCGGTTTCTCCTGAACAACCTTTAACTAAAAAGCAGGTTGCAAAACTGATGCAAAAAGCAAAAGCATTTTTGATGCCTGTTAACTGGGAAGAACCCTTTGGTTTGGTTATGGCAGAGGCACAATCGTGTGGAACACCAGTAATAGGGTTTGACAGAGGTGCTGTTTCAGAGCTTATAGTTGACGGGAAAACTGGATTTGTGGTTGAACCAAAAGAAGGAATCAAAGGGTTAAAAAGAGCTTTAAGAAAAATCGATAAAATAAATCCAAAAGATTGTAGAGAATACGTTGAGAAGAATTTCAGCTTAGAAAAAATGGTCGAAAATTACGAAAGAACCTACCGAGAAATAATCTCGAAATAGGCCAATCAATTATTTTTTGTATTTTTGCTTGGAATAGCTCTAATGTTATTGATAAAACTGTTTTAAGAATGGAAAAAACATTTAATCAACCTCGGGTGTTAAGATCAGTCATCCTCGAGCTAGTTTAGTTTGACAATTTTTTTCAAAAAACTATAATTAAATTGTATGAAGGAAATTGCGCCAAAAATTGTTATTAATCCAAAAATTAGATTTGGCAAACCCGTTATAAAAGGAACAAGAGTTCCAGTGGATTTGATTGTAGGGAAAATCGCCGGTGGAATGACAATAGAGGAGGTAGCTAAAGAATATGACTTGAAAAAGAAAGACGTTTTAGCTGCTCTCCGCTATGCCGCTCAAGTGATCAAAAAGGAAAGTTTAATCTATGTCTAAAAAGAAAGCGGTTATAGATGAAGACCTTCCAAGAATAATAGATAAAGTGTTAGAAAGTTTAGGCTGGGAAGTTAAAGATGTAAGGGATATTGGATTGAGAGGGAAAAGTGACAGGGTAATTATTAGCTTTGCTCAAAAAAGCAAGGCTGTTTTATTTTCAGCTGATTGGGGATTCGCTAACATTTTAAATTTTCCTCCTTCACGCTACTATGGGATTGTGATTTTAAATTTCCCAAATGAAGTTTCAACAAAATTTATTGCTAAAGAAACGAAAAAAGCTCTCTCTAAAATTCATTTTAAAAATTTTAAAAGCAATTTAATAATTATCGAGCCAGGAAAGATAAGAATAAGAAAAGGCGAGTAGAATGTTTTTTCTATAATTCCGCTATAACTAATCAACCTCGGGTGTTAAATTCTCAAAGGCTGCCTTTGGGAGTTTTTCTTTTGGTCGTATGGATGCCACCAACTGGTGTCCTACGGACAGAAATATAATGTCCTACTGATATTATTCTGTCCGGAGGTTTGACAATTTTTTTAGGGTTGATATAATACAAAAAGCATAGGTAGAAGCTATGCTTTTTTAATTCTATTTAAGATAAAAAATCTGCCCTTAGGACAAGTATGGCTTGAAAGAACCTTGACAGGGTTATTTGAAAAATCTTAATATAGGGGATATACCATCAGTCATTAAGTTGAATAATAAGAAGGCCATTTCTGGGCGCCTAACTAGTTAGAATTCCTCCCTAGTTTGGGCGCCCGAAGATGGCCTTCTTTTTGATTTCCAAAAATTTGTCCCAAAAATTTTGGTACTAATTAGCAGCCATTTTAAATTTTAACATAAAAACTAAAAAGGCAACCCTGTGGATAAATTGGGTTTGGGAATTCAAATATTCAACTTGACAATTGTCTCTGGTTAGAACTAAACTGAAATAATTAAACGCTAGAGAGAATTACCTATTAGAGGAGGAACTAGTAGATAATTAGTGTATTTTTGTTATAGAATTTGGAAGTTAAATAAATTCCTCTTCAGAACTCCTTTGCAGAGCAGGGAGTTTTTTATTTTGTAGAAGCAGATAAACGCAGATTAAAACGCCGATCAACGCAGAGAAAAAACGAAGAGAGTCTAAACTCGCATACCTAATTAGCACATTGATTCTTTTGAAACTGATTAGGTGTGGGGGCTTGGGTTCTATCCTGGGCCGTGCCTCGATCCGTAAGGGTTCGGGGCGAGTCCCGAGCTTTATGGAGTTCGGAGTAGGGTTCAGGTTTGAGAACCAAGAAAAAGGTCGCATTGCCCGTAAATGTTCTCTGCCGTTAAAAACCAGCGGGCAATTGTAAAATCCTGAATCCAATGTGGTTTGGGGTAACATTCTCGCCTGAATTTTGAAAAAAATTTGGGCGGATAAATTCCGCCCAAAGATTTGTGCCTGAAATTTTGGGGTGCAAAAAGTTGGGCGGGAAAGGCAGAGAAAAATCCCCCACCTATCAGCGCTAAATTATGTATTATGTGTACCTGATAAAAAGCGTAAGACTCGGAAAAGTCTATGTTGGGTACACAAATGATTTAAGACGATGAATAAAAGAACATAATGAGAGAAAGGGAGGCAAGTATACCAAAAACAAAGGACCATTCGAATTGATATATTACGAAGCATATAAATCCAAAATGGATGCAAAAAGAAGAGAGGAGAATCTGAAATTACATAAAAAAGCTTATACGCAGTTAAAAAAAAGAATTTCTGAAAGTCTTAAATCAAGCATTGATAGGTGGGGGAAAATAACAAATTAACAGAAAACTAAAATGACAAAGAAAATTTTACTCGGTTTAGGTGCGGTTTTGTTTGTGGCTGCTGGAGTAGCGGCTATGTCAGCCTATGAGGCACATGTTATCAATGTGACTGCCCACATTGAAAATGCTTTAACCACCCACGGAAGCCCAATTGAATTTGGCACAGTTTTCCCACAGGAGTATCTAGAGAGCCAATTTACTGTTAGGCTGAGCGATTCTTTTGGACTAGCAGAAGGATACGATGATGTGGAATATTACGTTAGACAAAAACCCAAACCAATCTGGCCAGTACCCGTGGACTGTGAACTTTATCTTAAGAGGCCCACAATTGATCAAGCAAGAGCACATTGTCATGACTATCCTGGAGATTTAAAGTGTTGTTATCGAAGTCTGTGTCCTTTTCTCTCTAAACTACCTGAGCTAGAGGAAGGTGATAAAGGAGTTCCAAGTTATTATGACCTTGGACCACCTGCTAAATGTATAACTCCCAGTCCAGATTATGGTATGGGTAGATTAGCTAAGAGCGTCAGTGACTACTCTGATGTTTGGACTGTTGACTTAAAAGTTCCCCCAGTTGAAGGTTATGTTGGTCAAGACTGGCCAGCAGGTTGTCCAACAGTCGCAGAAAACGACAAAGATTACGGCTGTGATTTATGGATAGAAGTGTACAACATTAGTCATTTTCAATGTGATGATGGAATAGATAATGATCAGGATACATATATTGACTATCCTGCAGATCAAGGGTGTACTTCCTTAAATGATAACGACGAAAGCGGCCCCTATTAGTCTGTTTTGACACGGTAATTTTTCTCTGAGTTTTATAAAGAGAGATTGCTAATATCGTAAAAACTATGAAAAAGAAAGTTTTGCTTAGTTTAGGTATATTCTTGATTGTAGTTGCGGGTGTAGCGGCAATGTCAGCTTACGAAGCCCACGTCATAAATGTGACAGCTCATATT
>JBHIEB010000049.1:0-4644 GCA_046760405.1 Minisyncoccales bacterium | reverse complement strand
TAAAATGGTAATCTTCTCCCACGGTTATAGTTTTTCGCCTGAGGGTCTTTCTCGGACTTGCCCCCTCCAAATTTTTGGACAATCTTATGATTAAACTTGGTTGTTTTTAGCAATTAATCAAAAAAAGTTAGGAGGGCTTGCCCCCGTAGAGAAATTTCGAAAGGCAGCTTAGCTGCCAAATTTACGAAGTATTCGAAATTCTTCTACGGGGCTTGATTTTTCTTTTAAGATTTTATAGAGTCTAAGATAGAACATCAACAAAAATGGAGGCAAGAAGATGGTAGCCCAGTTTCCTTTACCGGCTCTTTGCCCTGAACATAGTGTTGAATTAACTAAAGTTCAAAAGGAGTGGCAAGGGCGGTTTTATCTCATTTCCCAATGCCCAATCTGCTTTAAAGTAGCCCCGGTATTTGCAGTTTCCTCTTTTAAATGGAAAGACATTCCAGAGATATCAGACATCAATGATGATTTTATGAGGTACATAGAATCGTGCAGTAAAAATTGGGTAGCGACAGACAACTGAAGGCAGGCGATAATCTCGCTTGCTTTTTTATTTCTCTCGACTTTAAATTGGTAGTTTTCTAAGGAGAGCCGCTGTTTGAGTCATAGAGCCTCTTTTTATTTTTATTAATTTGTGATATTTTAAATTAAAATTAGGTTTTCTATTTTTATGCAGAATTCTTCAATGCTAATCACCACTATTGTAATGGCAATCTTAAGCTTGATTGCTTTTTTCATTGCCTACAATAAGGGGAAACACCTTGAGGGTTTTGTTATAGCTAAGGATTTAACCATCCAGGTTTTGCCGCTTTTAATTTTTGCCTTTATTTTAGCCGGAATGTTTCAAGTTTTAATTCCTACTGACTTAATCGCCAAATGGATTGGAAAAGAATCTGGTTTGAAAGGTATATTTATTGGGACAATAGCCGGGGCACTTTTACCGGGGGGGCCATATGTAACTTTGCCGGTGGTGGTAGGTCTGGCAAAGATAGGGGCCAGTATTCCGGTATTGGTGGCTATGCTCACGGGCTGGTCATTAATTGCCTTGGCCAGGTTGCCCATGGAAATAGGAATCATTGGCCCAAAATTAGCTCTGATTAGATTAGCTTCGGTTGTTATTTTTGCCCCTTTAGCTGGCCTTATGGCAAAATTAATAATTAAGGTGTTTAATATAAATTAGTTAATAGTTAATTGAGTCCACCAAACAGATGGCTCAAGTAATCTGGATTTTAGTTAATTGCAATAGTATAAAAGAAGCTAAATTAATCGGTAAAGAAGTATTAAAAAAGAGACTTGCGCCTTGCTTTGATATTATTCCCCGCCATTTAGCTGTTTATTATTGGCCTCCGAAAAGAGGAAAAATTGAGACAAGCAAGGGTGCGACTTTAATTCTTGAAACCTTCAAAGGTAAGTATAACTCTATTGCAAAAGAAGTAAAAAAACTTCACAGCGACAAGCTTCCTTTTATTGGATTCATTGAAATAAAAGGTATTAGGAGGGATTATATCAATTGGATGAAAGGAGAATTAAAGTAGTTTTTAGTTTCATTCATTGATAAGCCACCGCCCGAGAATCTGCCCCGTTTATCGAAAGGTCTTTTCCGGATTAGTTTTAATTTGACAATATTTTTCAGAGAACTCTAATTAAGTTATATGAAAAAGATTGCGCCAAAAATTGTCATTGACCCCAAAATTAGATTCGGCAAACCGGTTATAAAAGGGACAAGAATTACCGTGGAGGAAATTCTGGGTTTTCTGGCTGGCGGGATGGATTACGGAGAAATTGAAAAAGAGTATGGGATAAAAAAAGAAGAGACTCTTGCTGCAATAAATTATGCTGCCTCTTTTCTGAAAGGGGAAGAAATAAAACTTCGCAAACTGACTAAAGCATGAAGTTTTTCCTTGGCCCCGAATGGTAGAGCAAGGCTCACTCCGGGGCAAGCATTATCCAGCCAGGGAAACCAAAACAGAAAAGCCCCGCCAGATTCTGGCGGGGCTTTATCGTCCTTCAATAGACTCAGGATGACCCTGAACTTGTCGAATGGGTCGTTCTGGATTAGCGTCTAAATCTTTGGGCTCTTCTTTTTGCCCAACACTCTCGACAATAAATTGGTCTATCTGGTGATGGTTTAAATGGGAGCTCAGTTATTTCTTTTCCACAGTCAGCACATTTCCAATCTCCCTTAACCATCTCCCGAGGAGGAAAGTCCCTTCTCGGGCGTTCGTTAAATTTTCTGAAAACCATAGAGTACCACTAATAATATCACGAATCAGGTCACGAATAATCACAAATAAATTATTAGCGATTTATTAGTGGTTCAGATTAAATTCGTGATAATTTGTATTTACTAAAAAAGCGACCTTTATGATACTTCAACAAGTTCAGTATCATCCTGAGCTTGTCGAAGGATGACTTTCTAAGTCGCTTTACCCCGTTAGAAATTTTTGATTTCTGGACTTATTAGAGATTTATCTAATACAGATTGATATTTTTTTATTTCTAACGGGGTTTACTTAATTGAGCCTTCAATTTTAAGCATTAAAGACTTACCTAAGATACTCCGACTTATACAGCCTAAGATCATTATACCTGTCGTGTTTAGTAAGTCAAGCTTCAACGGGCTTGGTCTTAACCCTTGGGAACTGAAATTCTTCCCATTTTTCTAATTAAATCTTTTTTAACGGAAATGCCATCTAATATTAGTTTGGGTCACGATAATTTTTTGATATAATTTAATAGAGCTTATACTTTTATATTTATGAAAAGATCAGAGCTTGCTTTTAATATTTTGCTTGTCTTTATAGATTTTTTAATGCTGATTATTGCTGGTCTGGCAGCTTATTTTTTGAGAACGAGTCCTTGGTTACAAGAATGGCGCCCAGCCCAAATTTTTTTCAGCTACTTTTCTTTTTCTCGTTATTTTCCGATGGTGATAGCAACCTCTGTCTTTTGGATAATCATTTTTGGGATCGTTGGCCTTTATCGGTCAAAAATAAGCCAGGGATTACTGGAAGAGATTTTAAAGATAATAATTGCCTGTTCGGCTGGGGTAATGGCAATAGTTATTTTTATTTTTTTCAGACGGGAATTATTTAATTCGCGTTTTATTATTCTGGCTGGATGGTTTTTTGCCATAATTTTGGTAAGTATCGGTCGGGCAGTAATGAAGAAAATCTGGCGTAAATATAATTTTGGGATTCAAAAAGTTATCTTAATAGGAACTGGAAATATAACAAGAAAAATTAAGAGAGAAATAGAAAGAGATCCTGGGTTTAGATATAAGGTGGTAGGAGAATTACCAGATTTTACTGTCTACTCTCTGAAAAATAGCTTTCAAAATATTTTCTTTGATGAAATTATTCTTTGCGACCCAGAATATCCTAAAGAGAAAATCGTTACTCTGGCCAATTTTTGTGAAGAAAATCAAATTGATTTTAAATTTGTTCCTGATCTCTTTCAAGCCTTTTTTTCCAACATTGAAGTTGAGGCAATAGGGGGATTTCCTATTATCGAATTGACACGAACACCCTTGGAAGGATGGGGGAGAGCGGTCAAGAGATTAATTGATATTATAGGCTCTTTAATAGGTATTATTATGCTCTTGCCATTTTGGGCTATTTTAGCCGTGATTATAAAAATTGATAGTTCGGGTCCCGCTTTAGTGAAATTAAAAAGAGTAAGCCAGGGAAAAGAATTTTATCTTTATAAGTTTCGGTCAATGCAAAACAATGCTCAAGCTTTAAAACGTGAGCTTTTCAAATATGACGAGAGAAATGACGGCCCCCTTTTTAAAATGAAAGATGACCCTCGAGTAACTCGGGTGGGAAGAATTATAAGAAAGACCTGGATTGATGAATTGCCTCAACTTATCAATGTCTTAAAAGGCGAGATGAGTTTGGTTGGTCCTAGACCCCATGAGCCAGAAGAAGTTGCCCAGTACCAAAAGCACCATAAAAGAACTTTTTTTGTTAAACCAGGAATGACCGGTTTAGCTCAAATTAGTGGAGGGGCAGCTTTGGAGTTTGAGGAAGAGGTAAAGCTTGACACTTATTATATTAAAAACTGGTCACTTCTTTTTGATCTAAAGATATTATTAAAAACTCTTTTCTTTTTATTTAAAGACAAATCAGGTTATTGAGCTTCAATCTCTTTTAAAATCAGCAAGTTTTTGAAGGCTGAATCGTTCTGAGGAAAATAAGAAATGGCTTTTTCAAATTCAGTCTTAGCTTCCTCAAACTTATTTTCATTAAAGTAAGCTACCCCGTTGATGTTGTGCAAAAATGAAATCTTCGCCAGAGGAATTTTTTTATCAGGCACCATATATAATGGAGAGAGAATATATTCTTTTCGATATTTTGGTAAGATTTTATCTAATAAAGAGTGAATTTCTGAAAATCGATTTTGATTAAAATAAAGAACAGTTAAATATAAGTAACCGTTAAAACTCGAAGGGTATTTGTTGATTGCTGATTTGAAACTCTCTTCGGCCAGACCATATTCCTCTTCAAAAGAATAAATTTTTCCTTGAGAGATTAAATCCGTTGAGTCATTAGCCCATTTCAAAGTTTTTTTATTAAAATATTTGGCTTTAGAGAGAGGTTCGGATTTATTATTAATATCTTTTTGAGCTAAAGAGAAATATAC
>JBHIEB010000048.1:0-4769 GCA_046760405.1 Minisyncoccales bacterium | reverse complement strand
AATTTAACTAAATGCCCTTGGGATGGTTCAAAGTTAATTAGGAGAAAAAAATTAGACGATCCAGAGACAATCAAAATAAGATTAAAAGAATACAAAGAAAGAACCCTCCCTTTGTTTGATTATTTCAAAAAAGAAAAATTAAAAGTGAAAAAAATCAATGGTTCTCCACCTCCAGCAACTGTTTTCAAAAACATCCTAAAAGCCTTAAAATAGCTATATTACATTTCCTACGATCGTAGAAATTACACTATCACAAATAGAAATTGGCAGAGAACTGTTCTCTGCTAGTCTTTGCGAGACGAAATGATTTCAATAAAAACAAGAGAGGAAATTAAAATAATGGCTGAAGGCGGGAAAATCCTGGCTAAAATTATGAAAGAGTTAGGGGAAAAAGTTAAGCCAGGAATTAAAACTCAGGAATTAGACAGGACAGCCCAAGCCCTGATTTTTAAATCAGGTGGGAAATGTTCTTTTAAAGGATATGAAGAATTTCCAGCCTGTCTTTGCACTAGTGTTAATGAAGAAATTGTTCATGTTGCCCCTTCTGGTAGAGTTTTGAAAGAGGGAGATATTATTTCTCTTGACCTCGGAATTTTCTATAAGGGCTTTCACACCGATATGGCAATAACTTTAGCGATTGGAAAAGTTGATCCAGAGATTCAAAGATTAATTCGGGTAACAAAAAAAGCTTTAAAAAGGGGAATTAAAAAAACCCGAGTTGGAAATACTTTTGGGGATATTGGGAACACCATCCAGAGATATGTTGAGGACCAGGGGTTTAGTGTTATCAGAGATCTCTGCGGTCATGGAATTGGCAGGAAATTGCATGAAGAGCCTCAAATTTTAAATTATGGAAAAAGAAGGTCAGGTCCAAAAATCAAAGAAGGAATGATATTTTGTTTGGAACCAATGGTAGCTATAGGAGGTGGCCGCCCGCCTTTGGCGGGGGAGATTAAAAAAACAGAAGATGGTTATGGTTTTGAAACCCTTGATGGTTCAATATCAGCCCATTTTGAACACACAATAGCGATAACGGAAAAGGGATGTAAGGTCTTGACAAATTTTGAATGAGGATATATAAAAAATACACAAAAAGGATAGGAGGATGATACAGGTGGTACGGGAGGATTGGCATCCCGGACTCAACGAGTGGGCTCGAGGCTTCGTGAGTGGACCCTCTGTAGAGAAGAAGGAGAGTGGCGAGACCTACCTCGCCGGTATGTTAGCTGACGAGGAGTGCCCTCTCTACAAGTACATCTTCCCCGATGGGCGGGTGTACTTCGAAAAGCTCCAAACTACGCGCTTCTCGGCAGGCCCAGGGTTTCTCCTTGCCCTTCAGGACAAGAATGGAAACTGGATCCCCGAATCCCTCTGGACCGAGACAGAGATTGCTGCCGCCATGTAGGTCCACTAAAAACGCGAAGGGCGTTTCAGAAAACCAATGGTGAACTGAACGCCCTATTTTTTTATTTTTGAATATTATAGAACGCCAAGGCGTTCTTTTATTGTTTTTTAAATTTTGTTAAAATAGACAAATGCCAGAAGAAGTTTACCTATCAGTTATTATTCCTGCTTATAATGAGGAAAAAAGATTACCAAAAACCCTAATAGAGATTGATAAATATTTAAGAAAACAAACTTACCCTTCGGCAAGCTCAGGGCAAGTCCCTTCGGCGGGTTCGACAAGCTCACCGCAAGCAGGCTCAGGGCAAGTTAATTATGAAATTTTGGTGGTTAACGATGGTTCAAAAGACAACACTTCTAAAGTTGTCAGAGAACTGTTCTCTGCCATTGAAAATTTGCGGTTGATTGATAACAAAGAGAATCACGGCAAGGGTTATGTTGTCAGACAAGGGATGTTAGAAGCTAAAGGAGAATACCGGGTTTTTACTGATGCTGATAATTCAACTTCGATTGACCAGGTTGAAAAAATGGGGCCAGAATTTGAAAAGGGGTACGACGTTGTTATTGGTTCAAGAGATATTGAAGGGGCAGTTTTGGATCCACCCCAGCCTTGGATAAGAAAGGTGATTTTAGGGGAAGGTTTTAAGCTATTTAGAAAAATAGTTCTCGGACTTTGGGAGATTGAGGATACCCAATGTGGGTTTAAAGGATTTACTAAAAAAGCAGCAGAAAACATTTTTCCAAAGTGCAAAATAAATCGTTTTGCTTTTGACCCAGAGATTTTAGTAATTGCCGAAAAGTTGGGTTATAAAATAAAAGAAATCCCAGTTTATTGGATAAATGACCCAGAAAGCAAAGTGAAATTTAAATCAATAATAAAAATGGCAATTGACCTTCTAAAAATAAAATGGAACCTTATCACTAAAAAATATGATTAAAAAACCAAAAGTTAAGTTTCCTTCAGAACTGCGTTTTGATCTTGTTTCCAGGGATTGGGTTGTGATTGCCACTGGTAGAGGAAAGAGGCCAGAAGTGTTTAAGAAAGAAAAAAGGAGAAAAATAAAAATTCCAAAAAAGATTTGTTCTTTTTGTAACATTGAAACCCAAGAGACGCCAGAGTTAATTTGTTCTCAGGGCAAAAAAATTCCATTTGGAAAGAGTGGCAAAATTCCAAAAAACTGGACTATCATTGTTATTCCCAACAAATTTCCACCTCTTTTGCCTTCGCAGAAATTAGAAAAGAAAACTGAAGGTAAATTTTATCAAACAATGAATGCTGTTGGTTTTTGTGAATTAGTGGTGACAAAAGACCATCAAAAGCATTTTCCTCATTTTGAAATTTCTCAAGTAAAAGAGGTATTTGATGTCTATCAAGAGAGATATTTGGATTTGATGAGAAAACCTTTTGTTAATTATGTTTCAATTTTTCACAACCATGGAGCCGAAGCTGGAGCCTCCCAACCCCATCCCCATTCCCAAATCATCACTACTCCCTTAATTGATGTCGATTTACAAAAGGCACTCTCAGCTTCCGAAAAGTATTTTAAAAAAAATAAAAAGTGTATTTATTGCCAGATGAATAATTGGGAGAGAAAGATGAAAAAGAGGGTTGTTTTTGAAAATAAAGATTTTTTGGCAATTTGTCCTTTTGCCTCAAAGGCTGCCTTTGAGGTTATTGTTTCTCCAAAGCGACACTTACCATATTTTGAGAGAATTACTGAAGATAAAAAATGGCAGTTAGCTGAAGCTTTCAGAAAAGTGATGATTGCTCTCTATAAAGGGTTGTCTGATCCGGCTTATAATTTCTATTTACACACTGCTCCTTGCGATGGAAAAGACCATTCCCATTATCACTGGCATTGGACAATTTTGCCAAAAACTGCCATTCCAGCTGGCTTTGAAATAGGTACCAGAATGGAAATTTCAACGATTGAGCCTGAGAAGGCTGCGGCCTATCTTAAAAAAATGTAATTAGTAGTTTGGACTAGACATGGAACTCTTAATTATTGGAAATTGCCCCGATATTAATTCCTCGCTTTGCTCAGAATAGTACGGGGTAAAGAAATGTAATCCCACTACTTATGAAACTACTTATTATCGCTAACTGGAAGATGAATCCTCAAAGTTTAGTTGGGGCAAGATGGCTTTTTAATTCAATAAAAAAAGGAGTGAAAAATGTTAGAAATGTAGAGGTGGTGATTTGTCCGCCATTTGTTTATTTACAAGAGATGAGAGACAAGAAACAAACGGCAAGGGTGAAATTAGGAGGGCAAGATTGTTTCTGGGAAGAAAAAGGCGCTTTTACTGGTGAAATTTCGCCCTTTCAGCTTAAAAACTTGGGGTGTCAATATGTAATCATTGGTCATTCCGAAAGGCGAAAATATTTTTCTGAACCAGGCACTATGATTAACAAAAAGATAAAAGCTGCTCTTGCTATAAAATTAAAACCGATTTTTTGTGTTGGAGAAAATAGGGGGGAAAGAAGAAAAGGAGAAACCAAAAAGATAATAAGATTTCAAATTAGGGGAGGGTTAAAAAATATTTCCCAAAAAGATTTGAAAAACTTAATCTTAGCTTATGAACCAGTATGGGCAATTGGTTCAGGCAATCCTTGTCATCCCCTTCAAGCAAAGGAGGTTTTTTCATTTTTGCGAAGATTCTTAAAGAGAAACCCGATTCTTTACGGCGGGAGCGTAAATTCCCAAAATGCCCTTTCGTATATTAAAGCGGCCGGTTTTCAAGGTCTTTTAGTCGGCGGTGCTTCTTTAGACCCAAAAGAATTTATTAAGATAGTTAAAAACACCGCGAGATATTGATTTGTTTCTATAAGTTTGATAAGATAAACTAACATGAGTAAATTTCTAAAAGGCAAATTTTATAATCCCAGTCAGGGAAATCTAACATTTCCAGGAGTCATCAAAGAAATGATTTCTTATATTTCTGAAAAACCAGAAAAGTTTTATGATATTATTGTTGGTTGCGATTCCTCCTCAGATAAAACTCCTTATTTCCCGGTGGCAGTGGTTATTTTAAGAGTGGGGGAGGGCGGGAGATTCTTCCTTAAAAAAATTGGTTATCAAAACCGAATGTTTTATTCTTGGAAAGAAAGGGTTTTAGAAGAGGTTTTGATATCTTGCGAATTAGCTCTATATTTGAAAGAAAATTTTGAGAAAAAAATTAAAGATTTAAATAAAAACCTTAACCATCAACTTCGTTATATTCACGCTGATGTTGGAGAAAATGGGGCGACAAAAGATATGATAAAAGAGGTTACTGGTTTAATTCGGGGAAATGGATTTGAACCAAAAATAAAGCCAGAGGCCTATGTGGCTTCAACCGTGGATGACCGTTATGCTTAGTCGTCT
>JBHIEB010000047.1:0-4883 GCA_046760405.1 Minisyncoccales bacterium | reverse complement strand
CGTTTTTTAGCATAAATAAAAAATCCCGTCAAATTGAGGGATAATTATATTCGAAGCAATATTTAAATCTTTTAAGATTTCCTTATATTATGTTCCGATCTTTGCCATATTGATGTCTATCATCCAAAATGTCTTTTTCTTGCCAATCTTTGACCCAATCTTTGACATTAAAAATTTTGTACTTTCCATCTCTGGTCGCAGAAACTACCCTTTTTAAACCAGCATTAATTATCATCTTTTTACAAATGAAACAAGAGAAGGCATCAATTGCTTTTCCTTCTCTATCTTCACCATAAATAAACATATCTCCCCCAAGAACGCTTACTCCTGCCCGGGCGGCACTTATTAAGGCATTCTGCTCAGAGTGCACTGAGCGACAAAGTTCATAGTTCCTACCGTGAGGGATTTTCAATTTATCTCTCAAGCATTCATCTCTCTCAAAGCAATCTTTTGTTTTCCGAGGAGCTCCAATATAACCGGCGGCAATAATTTGGTCTTCCCTAACAATAATTGCTCCTCCTTTATTTCGAAAACAGGTCGCTCTCTCTGCCACCTCTTTGGCGATATTTAAATAGTATTCATCTCTCGGCGGTCTTTGTTTTCTCATCTCTAATCATTATCGGACGTCGCACGTCCGACGGCTATGTTTATTTCTCAATTTCTATTCCCATGTTGCTCGCTGTGGCTTCAATAATTTTCATTGCCTGCTCAACATCGTCAGTATTCAAATCAGGCATTTTTTGTTCGGCTATTTTTCTTAGTTGTTCTCTTGTAATCTTGCCAATCTTTGTTTTATTCGGCTCACCAGAACCCTTTTCAATTCCAGCAGCTTTCTTCAAAAGCTCAGAGGTCGGGGGTTGCTTTAATCTAAAATCATAAGTGTCATCTTCATAAACAGTAATTTCTACTGGAACTTTAAATCCCTGCTGATTTTTGGTTTCATCATTAAATTTTTTACAAAATTCAGCAATATTCAAACCATGTTGAGCCAAAGCAGGACCAACAGGTGGAGCGGGATTAGCTTGACCAGCTTGAATTTGTAATTTAATTGTGGCTTTGACTTTTTTCATAACGATAATGCTGATATGCGAATCATATGCAGATGACCCAGATTGCGGATATTTCCTATAATTTGGGTAATCCGCAATCTGTAGATTAGCATTCCATCCGCATTTATCCGCATTAGAGCTTTTTTATCTGCAAAGAGTCCAACTCAACCGGTGTATCTCTGCCAAACATATTAACCAACACCTTCACTTTCCCTTTTTCTTCGTCAATCTCGGCAACCTTTCCGTCAAAATCCTTAAATGGACCATCAGTAATTTTTACTAAATCTCCAATTTTAACTTCGATTTTATATTGGGGCTCCTCTTCCCCCATTCTCTTTTTCAAACTCTCTATTTCTTTCTTTGAGACTGGAATTGGAGTGGTTCCAGCACCAACAAAACCAGTAACATTTGGAGTATTTCTGACAACATACCAAGAATCATCGGTAACAACCATCTCTACTAAGACATAACCGGGGTAAACTTTTTCTTCAACTACTTTTCTCTTACCATTTTTTATCTTTATCTTTTTTTCTTTTGGGACAATAACATTAAAAATTTTATCTTCCATACCCAAAGACTCAATTCTTTGTCTTAAATTTTTGGCAACCGATTCTTCATATCCTGAATAAGTATGTAAAACATACCAGTTTCTTTTTTGAGATATTTTTTGTTTCGCCATATTTTTAGAAGCCGTAAAACGCCGCAAATTTTACGCCGATTTACGCCGAAGTTCCTGTTCACGGGCTTTATCGTAAACTCGACGAATAAACTCTAATCTTCTTGGACTAAAGTTTGCTAATATTCCTACTTTATAGGGCGATGCTTTAAGATAATGCCAAAATTGTTTCTTATCTTCTTTTATTAAAAATGGTTTACATTTAACTTCCATTAACACACAATTATTAATAATTTTATCCAGAATATACACGCCTACTTTTTCCCCTAAATAGTGTATTTCTATCCTCTTTTGTAGCTCCACTTTTAAACCTTTCTTTTTTAAAGCTAATGTCAATGCTCTATCAACAATTTTTTCTTTAAAAGCTCCTCCAAATTCTTTCCACACATCTCGGCAGGCTTCTCTTATCTTAAAAGTAATTTCTTCATAAAGTAAAATAGTCTTTGACTTCATTTTATTGTACGGCGTTGTTTTATCGGCGTTTTTAATCACGGCGTTAAACGGCTTCTATAATACAAATTTATTTAATAAGGTAGTTAAGATATAGTCTATTCCACCTAAAAATATGGCCACAACCGTTGAAGCGCCAATCACAATTAAGGTGTATCTTATGGTCTCTTTTTGGGTTGGCCAATTGACCTTTTTTATTTCTGATTTAACTTCCCTTAAGAAAGTAGTGATTTTTTTTGGTAACTCGCGAATATTCATAGTGATTAGTGGTCAGATGTCGAGATTTCTCACCTTTTTAGCATAGGTCTGAATAAATTTTTTTCTTGGTAAAACTTCTTTTCCCATCAAGGTATCAAAAATTTTATCTGCCTCTCTGGCGTTTTCAATATTAATCTGGAACAAAATTCTATTCTCTGGATTCATGGTTGTTTCCCATAATTCTCCCGCATTCATTTCCCCCAAACCCTTATACCTCTGAATAGAAATTCCAGCTGTTTTTTTCATCTTTTTTAAAACTTCTTGTTTTTGATTTTCGGTGTAAGCATATTTAATTTCCTTTCCAGATTGAATTTTATAAAGAGGCGGTTGGGCAATGTATAGATAGCCAGCTGTAATTATTGGCTTAAAATAACGATAAAACAAAGTTAAAAGTAAAGTGCAAATATGTTGGCCATCCACATCACTATCGACCATTATAATAATCCGGTGATATCTGGCTTTCTCAATGTTAAAGTCTTCAGCAATGGCAGTGCCCAAAGCAATAATGAGTGATTTAATTTCTTTTGAGGCTAAAATTTTATCAAGCCGTGCTCTTTCAACATTTAAGATTTTACCCCGAAGAGGTAAAATAGCTTGAAAATGACGGTCCCTAGCCTGCCTCGAACTTCCGCCGGCACTCTCGCCTTCGACAATATAAAGCTCTGACTCTGCTGGTTTTCGAGAAGCACAATCAGCCAATTTTCCTGGTAGAGCCAGCCCTTCCAAAACCCCTTTTCTTCTTAAAATTGTCTCTTTGGCAACTTTAGCTGCTTTTCTTGCTTTTTGAGCTAAAAAGAATTTTCCAATCATTGCTTTCGCATCATTTGGATTCCTCTCTAAAAAATCAAATAAATTTTCACTCACTACTTGTTCAACTACTGTCTTTGCTTCAGGATTCCCAAGCTTTGCCTTCATCTGTCCCTCAAATTGGGGCTCTTTTATTTTAATTGATACCACCCCGGTTAATCCTTCTCTTATATCTTCTCCACTAAAATTATCATCGCCTTTTTTTAAAAATCCATTTCTCCTCGCATAGTCATTAAGTGTCCTGGTAAGGGCAGTTCTAAAACCAGTCAAGTGAGTACCACCCTCTTTAGTATAAATATTATTGGCAAAACTTTCCTCGTAATACTCGTATTCATCGGTATAGCGAAGAGTAACTTCAATCAAAATTCCATTCTTCTCTCCAAAACTATAAAAAATATTTGGGTGAATAGGATTTGCTCCCCGGGCTAAATATTTAATATACGAAATCAGTCCTCCCTCAAAATAAAAGGTAAAACTCTTGCCAGGTTTTTCCCTTTGGTCTATTAAAGTAATTTTTAGTCCTTTGGTCAAATAAGCCTGTTGGCGAAGGTAGTTAAAAATTCTTTTTATATTAAACTTTACTTCCTTAAAAATTGCTGGGTCTGGCTCAAAAATAACGGTTGTTCCACTACTTTTGCATGGGCCTGTCTTTTTAACTTTTGTTGTTGCTTTTCCCTTTGAATATTCTTGAGAATATTTATTACCGGCTCGACAAACCTCGACTTTCATATATTTTGATAAAGCGCAGACTGCCGAAACTCCAACCCCGTGTAGACCACCAGTGGAAACATAAACCTTTCCTCCAAATTTTGCTCCGGCGTGCAAATAGGTCATTACAGTTTCCAAAGCCGATTTTTTTGTCTGAGGATGGATTTCCACTGGAATTCCTCGGCCATTATCCTCAACCTTAACTCTATTTTCAGGCAAAAACGAAACTTTAATATCATTACAATAACCCATAACTGCTTCGTCCACAGCATTGCCAGTGACTTCGACTATAAGGTGGTGTAATCCTTCAGGTCCCGTAGACCCAATGTACATTCCTGGTCTCCTTCTCACTGGTTCTAAACCCCGCAAAACATAAATGTCTTTCGCTTCATAGGCAGACCGAGGTTTTTTTCTCGCTTTTTTTACTGATTTTTTAATTTTAGTCTTTTTTCGAACCATAATATTTAAATTCTAAGCACTAATATCTAAATTCTAAACCCCGATAGTATAAATTCTTCGAATTTAACTACGGGGCAGGCAAATTCTAATCAATAAATTCAAATGCTTGCCCCGTACCATCCAAGCGAAGCGAGGATTGGTGCGGGGTTCAAAACGTGTTTTGGATTTTGGTCATTTGGGTTTTGGATTTGTTTAGAGTTGAGGATTTCGGATTTCGGATTTCGGATTTCGGATTTCGGATTTCGGATTTAGGATTTAGGATTTAGGATTTAGGATTTAGGATTTACCTTCTTACTCGCCAGCCCGGCTCTTTTTCTAAAGTCTTAATTATTTTATTTTGAATTTCGTCTATTTCTTTGGAAGAAAGCGTTCTATTTTCTGCCTGATAGATTATGTGAAAAGCCAAATTCTTTTTCCCATCGGGAATTTCTTCTCCTTCATAAATATCGAAAAGGTCAATGTCTCTTATCAACTTG
>JBHIEB010000046.1:0-5274 GCA_046760405.1 Minisyncoccales bacterium | reverse complement strand
AGGTAAAAGTTTTTTCTGCTAACGAAGATAGGGTTTTTATTACAGCTGAAGACTTTAATTTAAGCAAATCGTTGAAAAAAAGAGAATTGTTTGATTTTTTTGAAATAATTAATAATTTGAAAAGTAAAAACAGATTTGATGAAATAAAAGAGGTTTTTAAAGAAGATGAATTAGCTCCCAGTTTCTTTGTTGTTGCTAACATTTTGCAAAAACATGGTTTCAAGAGATTAAGGATTGAAATTAAATCAGAAGTTCCTAAAAATTTGGGTTCAAGTTCAGCTACCTTTTCTGCTGTTGCTTTGGGAGTTTCAAAATTTTTAGGCAAAGACCTCTCTAAAAAAGAAATCTCTGATTTTGCCTATCAAGGAGATTTGATAGCCCATGGCGGAACTCCTTCTGGCATAGATAATGCCATAGTGACTTACGGTGGTTATTTAAAATATAAAAAATCAAAAGGTGTTGAGCTCCTGAGAGTTAATTTTCAAATTCCTCTATTAATTATTGACAGCGGAGAAGAAGCAAGAACAGGAGAGACAGTTTCTTATGTAAGAAAACAGAGGAAAGAGAATCCTGAATTTGTAAATTCGGTTTTAGATTCTTTGGATAATATTACTGAAAGGGCTCTGGAAGCTCTGAATTTTCAAAACTTTGAGGGCTTGGGAAGCTTGATGGTAGAATATTATAAGGAGTTAAAAAAATTAAATATTTCAACTCCAAGATTGGACCGAATAATTGAAATTGCTTTACAAAACAAGGCTTTAGGCGCTAAACCAACCGGAGGATGGGGCGGGGGTTGTTGCTTAGTTTTAGCCGAAAATCAAGAGAGAATAGCTAATTTGATAAAGATTTTTAGAAAAAATGGTTTTAAATCTTTTCAGAGTAAAATTGGAGTTGAAGGAGTAAAATTAATTTTATGAAAAAAGCCACTGCTATAGTAAATGCAAATATTGCCTTGATTAAATATTGGGGAAAACGAGACAAAAAATTAGTACTACCAAATAACAGCTCTATTTCGATGACATTTGACAAGCTAAATACAGTTACAACAGTTGAGTTTGACGAAAAATACAATGAAGATATTTTAATTTTAGACAACCAAGAATTTAAAGAAGGGGAAGTGTTTGAAAGAGCTGTTGGGCACTTGAATTTAATCAGAGAGATTTCTGGTATTGGGGAAAAAGCAAAAATTGTAAGCAAAAACAATTTTCCAACTGCTGCCGGATTAGCTAGCTCTGCCAGTGGTTTTGCTGCTTTAAGCTTAGCTGGGAGTAAGGCAGCTGGAAAGGACTTGGATCTGAAAGAATTATCAATACTGGCGAGACGTAGTGGTTCAGGTTCCGCAACCAGAAGCTGTCTCGGTGGTTTTGTTGAGTGGTTAAGAGGAGAAAAAGAAGATGGTAGTGACAGTTGTGCAGTGCAAATTGCTCCGGCAGAACATTGGCCTGAATTTAGAATGATTGTTACCATCGTTTCGATAATAAAGAAAAAAGTATCAAGCACCGCCGGGATGGATCAGACCGTTAAGACTTGTCCAATGTATAAAGCTTGGCTTGATACAGCAAACGAAGATATAAAAAGAGTGAAGAAAGGAATTTTAGAGAAGGATTTTACGCTGGTTGGTAGTACAGCTGAATTTAATTGTTTGAAGATGCACGCAACAATGATGACAACAAAACCGGCACTAATTTATTGGATGCCCACGACTTTGGAGATAATTCAAGCGGTTTTAGCTTGGAGAGAAGAAGGTTTAGAAAGTTATTTCACCATTGATGCCGGGCCCCAAGTTAAAGTAATTTGTTTGGAGAACCAGGTTCCAGAACTTGAGAAAAGATTAAAAAATATTGAGGGCGTGAAAAAGATTATTGTTTGTAAACCTGGGGAGGGTCCAGGACTAATTGACGATCACCTATTCTGATAATATTATGAAAGAGGAATATTTCGATGTAGTAAATGAGGAAGATGAAATTATTGGTAGAGCGAAAAGAAGCGAATGTCATAAGAAAAATTTGATTCACCGGGCAGTTATTGTTTTTATTTTTAACGATGAGGAAAAACTTCTGTTACAAAAAAGGTCAGAATTTAAAGATTTGTATAAGGGTTGTTGGGCAAGTTCAGTTGGTGGCCATCTTGATTTAGGAGAAAGTTACTCTGAGGCTGTAAAAAGGGAGTTAAAAGAAGAGCTTGGAATTGAACTTCCTTTAGAACAGTCTTTTTTTATAAAAATAAGGCGAAAAATAGATAGCGAAAATGTAAGATTATTCACTGGGAAGAACAACGGCCCCTTTGATTTTAATAAAAGAGAAATTGAAAGAGTTGATTTTTTCTCTCCAACTGAAATAAAAAAGATGATTAAAAAGGGAGAGACATTTACCCCTACTTTTTTAGCGGCCTTTAAAACTTATTTAGAAAGAGAAAGTTTAAAATGATTAAAGTATGAAAAATTTAATAATTCTTAAAATAGGAGGTTCAGTTATAACAGATAAGTTTAGCAAAAAGCCTAAAGTTAATTTTAAAAATTTAAAAAGAATTGCCAAAGAAATAGCTTCAGCTTACAATCCTAAAAAAATATCTTTGATTTTCATTCATGGGGCAGGTTCTTATGGCCATTTGATAGTCAAAAAAACCGGTATTGATAAAGGGATAAAAAATGAAAAACAACTGGAAGCCTTTGCCGAGACCCAGAGATTACAAAATGAATTAAATTGTATAGTGACAAAATATTTAATAAATGAAAATTTACCAGCCATTCCTTGCCAGCCCTCAGCAAATGCTGTTATGAAGTCTGGAAGATTAATTAAAATGGACATCTCTGCCATAGAAGGGCTATTAAAGATAAAAATGATTCCTGTTTTATATGGTGTTCCAGCCTATGATAAAAATCAAAAATGTTCTATCCTTTCTGGAGATCAAATTATAGTTTTTTTGGCCAAGAAATTAAAAGCCAAAAAAATAGTTCATGGGACAAATGTTGAGGGAGTTTTTACCGGAGATCCGAACTTAGACCCAAAAGCAAAATTAGTCCCTGAAATAAATTCTAAAAATATCAATCAAATAAAGAAACAGTTAAAAGGTTCTACGGCAATAGATGTTACTGGTGGTATGTTTTACAAGGTGGGGAGATGTGTGGAGTTTGCTAAAATTGGAATTAAATCGTCTATAATCTCAGGTTTAATAAGAAACCGCCTCAAAAAGGCGCTCTTGGGGAAAAAAGTTAGGGGAACGATAATTAAATATTAACTTGGCCGTTTTACAAATTTTTCAAACTTTGCTATGGATAATTTGCAGGCAAATAGTACCTTAATTTGAGAATATAAAGGTGATAAGGTGTGAACTATAAAGAAGCAGGAAATAGATTGCGACCGGTTTTTGATAGAATCTGGAACGGCGTAGCCTCTGGGATTTACCCAGAAAGCTACCATGCATTGCAGGCAGTAATCTTTTGGCAACAAGTTCGTTCTGGAGATAAAGAAAAAGCTAAAAAAGGATTCTGGTCGCTTCTTAGTTTTTTGTGTAATAACCTTTTGCTGCCTTCTGCGAAAACTTTTCCAAAAGAAATGGAAACAATCCGCCAGCTCTTAAAAGAGCTTGACGATAAGCCCGCAGTAAAAAGAGGATTAAAGTTGCTAAAAAAAGCAACTCATAATCAAGAGGTGGAGACTCTAAAGATCTAAAGAGGACTTTACCTCTTTTTTTAACTCGATATTAATTGGTTGTGATAACCTCTTAAATAGAGTCATAATTTGAATAATGTTTTAGCATTTTCCAGAGTAATTTCCGCTATCTCATCAAAGCTTACATTTCTTATTTCAGTCATTCTTTTGGCTACATATTTTACATAAAAAGGTTCAACAGAGAGACGTCTTTTTGCTGGCAAACCTATTTAATAAAAAATCTTGGGAGCAAAACCTTAATTTAGAGGGATTTTGTTATTTGACGGGGAATTAGATATAATATACCAGTTATGAAAAAATTCTTACTTTTTTTGGTTTCTCTTTTGGTCGGAGTTGGGCTTTTTATCGGGATTATTAAATTTATTGGTTGGCCAAAGATAAAAAATGCCTTTTTGGTTTTTACTGGTTGGAAGGGAATGGTGATTTTTGGCTTGACTTTATTGATGATGATAATTGGAAACTGGAAGTGGAAGGAAATCTTAAGAGAAAAAGAGGTTAAAATTTCTTTTTGGGCACTTTTCAGGCCTTACTTGGCTGGCTTTGCGGTAATGTTTTTAGCTCCGATTTTTCTCTGGGCCGGAGAAATTTTCCGAAGCTATGATTTGAGAGAAAAAAAACAGATAGCTTTCACAAAAGCTATGGCTTCAGTAATTATTGATAGGATTTTAGAGTGGACCGTTAATTTAGGAGTTATTTTTTTTGGAGCTCTATTTTTTCTTTATAAAATTAGTCTCCCACCTCAAAATTTATTGATAATCTTTGGGGGAGTTTTTTTATTTTTTCTTATTGGAATTTCCCTTTTTTATTTCAAAGCTTTTAAAAAGGAGAGTATGGCAAAGGTTTTTGGTAGGTTTTTTAATAGTCAATTAGATAGCAAGCTCTTGGAAATTGAGAAAGAAGTTTTCAACTTTTTCAAACCCCAAAAAAAATCAATGTGGAAAGTTTTGGGCCTTTCCTTTTTTAGAGCAGCCATAATGTATCTAAGGGCTTGGCTTTTGATAATTTTTTTGGGAAAAGAAATTTCCGCTTTACCTGCTTTGTCTATTCTCGGTTTCACTTATTTGGCAGTAATAATTCCTATTCCAACTGCCTTGGGTTCCCACGAAGCAGTTCAGACTTTTGCTTTTAATTCTTTGGGTTTGGGCATCTCCACTGCCACCGCCTTTACTATGATTATTAGGGCAGCTGAACTTTTATTTGCTTTAGCCGGGGTAGTAATTCTTTTTCAGCTGGGAGTTATTTTCTTAAAGGATTTTCTCTTTAAAAATAATCAATAATAAAAATTAAGTTTGGAACGGTTTAAATTAAAACAAGCCCCTTTCTGGGCTTTTAATTTGACAACGTGAAACAGGGCTGTTTGCTCATTCTCTCATTATGGTTCTTTCTTGGCTGTCGTTTCTTGTTCTTTTGAGACGAGCCATAATTTTGTGACCAAATAAGAAATGAATTATAAGATATACGAGAATTAAAACCAGCCCACCCAAAAGAATAATAACTATATTCTTTTTTAGCAGTGAAAGAAGTGACTCAGGAAAATCAATATCCTCATATTCGTCTCTAACGTTTCCGGCTTTATCCATTGCTCTGACCATTACTCTTAAAT
>JBHIEB010000045.1:0-5444 GCA_046760405.1 Minisyncoccales bacterium | reverse complement strand
ATAATTTTCATTTGCTATTTTACTTTATCACAAAATTTTAAAAAAATCAATCCAAAAATCACTCACTCCTTTCGCCTAAGGTGACTTCAAAAATTTTCTCTATTCCTTCCCTTAAAATTTTCAAGGAAATCTTATCTCCGGGATTATATTTCATAATAACTTTGGCTAAAGTATTTTCAGTAGTGATTTTTTCTCCATTGAATTCCAAAATTATATCCCCTTCTTTTAGACCAACTCTCTCAGCCGCTGAACCGGGAAAAATAGCTGCTTCTCCTTGACTCCCCTTAATAATCCAAGCCCCATAATTTACTGCTAAATTATTTTCTTGCTGAATTTTTTCCGTAATTAAAATATATCTCACCCCTAAAAAGGGATAAACAATCTTTCCTAATTTTTTAACCTGCTCAATATCTCTTTTGGCTTTGTTAATTGGAATAGCAAAGCCAATATTTTGTCCTTCAACATCTATGGCCGTATTAATACCTATTACCTCTCCTTTTAAATTTAAAAGTGGTCCCCCCGAATTTCCTTTATTAATGGCGGCATCAGTCTGAATAACATCTTCAAGAGTTTCATAAAACCCGCCACCTGAAGCAGTAATTGTTCTTCCTAAACCAGAGACAACGCCAACCGAAACTGTATTTTGATATCTCCCCAAAACATAGCCGATAGTAATTACTGTTTGACCAATCTGTAATTTATCGGAATCGCCCAGTTTTACTTTGGGAAAAGGTTGTAAATTATTTTCAATTTTTAATATTGCCAAATCCTGAGCTGGATCTCGAGCCAAAACTTTAGCGGGAAATTTTTTACCATCTAAAGTTAAAACAGTATAATCAGCTTCTTCGTCTAAAACAACATGTTTGTTAGTTAAAATCATTCCATCTTCAGAAATAATTAAACCTGTTCCCCCGCCAATTTCTTTTTTCTCTACTCCCTTTTGGCGATATTGGGGAATTTTAAATTCATAAAATGGCTCAAAAGGGGAAATATAATATTCTTCGAGCACCGGCAGGTCTTTAGTGATAATAATGCTGACCACTGCCGGAGAAACTTCATTAACCACTTTGATAATTGCTTCTTCCTGGGAAGTTTGGGGAAGATAAATTTCTTTTTCAATTATCTGAGGTTCGGGAATTTTGATATTTAATTTACTTAAATAGTCTCTTACTTCTGAATAGAGATAACGACTAGAAATTGATCCAGCCAAAAAACCAAAAATGGAGGAAACAAGAATAGTTAAAACTAAAAGCCAGAGAGTTCGGCCTCGCCAAAATCGGGAAAACTTAATCTTTGGAGCCTTTAATTTAGGTAGTTCAAATTTTGGTAATTCATACCTTGGCATAGATCTATTATTTTATCTTAGTTCTCTTTATTTCTCAATGAATTCAGTCGATATTTAAAAATATCCGTCTTAATTGAGGCAAGAAACAACATCCAAATTCCAGCTAAAAGATATTTTGAATAGGTTTTAAATCTTCCATCTCTTTCGAATCTCCGAGAAGAAGTTAAAACTGGGTCAGTTTCAATAAAACCAAATTTTCCATATTTTTTAGCTCTTCTGACATATTCATGGTCCTCAGCTATTTTTATTTCCTCATCAAACCCCCCATTTTTTTGATGAATTTCCCTCCTAACCAAAATACCATTGGTAGCGTGGGGTAGAAAATTCTGGGTCACTTTTGTCCACCAGTTATAAACTCGGTAGGCAAATTTATCAAATCTATTTCCGTTGGGATAAATAGGGAAAGCAGCCACCCCTAAATCTCTTTCTCTGAATTCTTTGAGTAGTTTTTCTAAAAGATTTTCTGGCAAATGAATATTATCGGCATCCAGAAATAAAAAAATATCTCCTTTGGCTATTTTCGCTCCCACATTTCTTCCTTTTGGTGGCAAGCCTCCTTTGATAACCTTACATCCATAATTTCTGGCAATTTCTCTAGTTTTATCAACTGAATCAGCATCAGCAACAATTATCTCATAGTCACCATTAAAATTTTGCTTTTTAATTGCTCTGAGCAACAATGGCAAATATTTTTCTTCATTTAGGGTGGGGATAATAATGCTAATCATGTTAAAAAATTTTAAAGTTTTTACTTTTTGAGAACGAAACAGGCAAGACGGCGAGATTGAAACCATTCTTTTTTATAAATCAATTTTAAATTAAGACTACTAAATATCTTTTTCCACTCAGAAATTTTCTTAAAATTAAAGGCCATATTCTCACTAAATGGAGTGGTTAAAAAAAGGCCTACGACTAAATTAATCAGAGTGTCCAAAAAATAAAGAAAAGGCTTCTCAAACCAGAAAGTAAATGTGTCTTCGATAATAATGATTCGGTCTTTAGTCACTCTTTTGGCCTCTTTTAAAACTTCTAAAGGTTCATCACAGTGATGTAAAACACATATCAACAAAACTACATCAAAGCTATTATCTAAAAAGGGCATTTTCTTTCCATCATAAAGAATAAGCTTCAAATCAGTTTGATTAAAATCAATTACATCTAAAAGAGTAACTTGGGCATTCTTTTTTTTCCGGAGGCATTGGCCAATCCATCCACAACCTGCTCCAATATCTAAAATTTCTTCATTTTCACCAATACATCCATCAAAGTGGTTTAATGTTCTATTTGTTACACTTTTTATTTTCTTTTCTAAAAAAAATCTTAAGGGGAGGTATCGCCAATATTTCTTTTTAACGGAAAGATTTTGGTTCATTTTACTATTAAAATAACCTCTTGGCTGTATTCCATATCTCAGGTTTTTGTTGCTTTTCTTTCATCCAAAACCACCATTCAGCTCCCCATAAGTAAAATTTATCAAGCCCGGTTCTTTTGGCAAATTCAATATTGAATTTAAATTGCTCCAAATTCATTGTCTTTTGTTGTTCTTCTAATGAACAATTATAAAGTAATTCCGGGCACCAGGGTTCGGCTTGAAGCTCAATACAAATTACATCTTTTTTAAAAATCTTTTTTATGAGTTGAGATTTTCTCCAATAGAAAACAGAGGGAAAGGGATAGTGAACATAGATATTTGCTTCCCGAAACCAAGCTCTTTTATACATTGTTGTCCCAACTATATCACCAAGTTTAGCTGCTGTCATCCAAAAAGAGCCCTCTCCGCTGTCTGAAATTAAAATTGGTCTTTTTTGCAAATCAAGTAATTTTACCAAATTTATTTCTTTTTTCAAGAAATTTTTATCTTTCCAGGCGCATTGACCAAAAGGAAAAAGAGGCTCATTTTCTACCTCAAAAGCCCATATCGAGAAATGTTCTCGATATCTTAACACAATTTTTTCAATCAAATTTAAAACTCTTTCTTGTTGTTCTTTTTTGGTTAAATTTTTTGCCCATCCTGGAAGATGGCATTCTGGCCAACGACCAGTTTTCATTCCAATTACCAAAATAATTTTTGCTCCTCTTTTTTCTGTCTCTTCGATTTGCCAATCCAAATCATCAAAATAAAATCTATCTTTTTCTAGCTCAATCAAATCCCAATGAGTAATTAATTTTATCTCTTTAACCTTTAAATCATCTAATAAGGCGAGGTAGTTTTCTCTCCAATCCAAGCCCAAATCTTGAGCGTGTTTTTGAGAAAAATTAACTCCAAAAGTAATCTCTTTTGCCTGAGGAGCGCTCCCAATAAAAAAGTATCCAACAAAAATCAAAAAAATAATTAATATTCCCAATAAAATCATCTTAGATTTCTTTTTCATTTTAAAACATCATCAACAAAACTCTGTTTAATCTTCAAGACTAAACATTTGAAATTATTCTCTCTATATTAAAAGTTCCCAATTTCTCTCCCTCAATAAATCCTTGCATGGCCGCTTCAGCAAACCAACCACTCTTTAATAAATCAAAAAGCCACTGGTCAGTATAATTTGGGTTTTGTTGCAAGATGCCAGAACCCAATCTTAAAAGCCACTCTTGATTTAAGTCTTCCTGGGAACCAATTGGAGGAGCAATAATAATTGGCAGACCCAAGGCAGTATAAAAGGATAACTCGCTTGGCTTTGTCCACAAAATATCGGTTTTTCTCAAAGCTAAATTAAAGTTTTTAAAATAATCTTCAATTTTGTTATTGAAAATTATCTCAATATTTTCATTCAGACTATCTTTCAAATTCAGATTTTCGATATTTTTTAGAAAATAGTCTTTAAGCCATTTTCTAATTCCAGCTACCAAAATAACTTTAATTTTTCCTTGTTTAACTTTCGATTTTAAACATTTTAGGATTTTAACTCCAATTTCTTTTTGAACTCCCGCTCCTCCAACGGCAAACATTATTGTTAAAGGATGATTTGATTTTTCTGGCAAATCGCCCAAATAATCCTTAATTAATGGAAAGTATTGCTGGCGATATTTGTTTTTTGAGTCAAGATTTAAAATTCGGTGTCTTAGGTCTTCTTTTAAAATCTCTAATTTTTCAGTTCCAATATTTTCTGTGGGCAAAGGATAGCCAGTTAAATAAATATTTTCTGGCTTTACTCCATAAAGCTGTAATCTTTCAACTACTCTTTCAGTCGGCGCAAAATATTTAATTTTACTCAAAGCGGGCTTCAAGGGCGCCCAGGGCCTGGCAATATCAGCGTCGCAAACAACACAAAAAATTTCTCCGGGATAGCCAAAAAATTCAGCCATAAAAGCCGGAGTAAAGAAAGTGGAAACCAAAGGCAAGGACTTTTCTTTTAACCTTTCGATTAAATCCTTTCCCCAGCCTTTTTTGAATAAAGAATAGATTTGCTTTAAAGTAAAACTTGGTTTGGATAAATCTCTTTTGGGATAAAAGGCAAGAATTTTTTGAAATCTATCATAAACAGAAAAAGAAAGCTCACCAATCAAAGGTGTTCTTTTGAAGTTTGAAATAAATTCATAAAATTTTCTTGTTCCCTCCCAGATTTCTCTATCCCTTTCGGGAATTCCTTGATAACTGTTGGCATTAATAACTTTCCCTTCAAAGGCCTGCCCAGATTTTGCTTCTAAAAACTTAAGCGGGCAAGCCAAATTCCTCAAAGGGTAAGCAGTTCTCTGATGCCCATAGCCCATATTAACTGATATTATCCAAGCCCCATTAGAAGATCTTTGATTTCTAACGGGGTAAACTTTTTTCATCATAGGATATTATACCATATTCAACTACTTTGTTTTTGTTTTCCTTTATTTATTATAATGTAAGAAGGGCAATATCCTTGACAAATTCTACCTTATATGCTATAATTGAAGTACAAAATAGAATAATTTTTAAAATTAAATATAAATTAAAAGGAAGGCGAAAAAATATGCCAGATAAAATTGAACAGTTGGTTGAGATCAGAGGACTTCGATTAAGGGTCAAAAAGGCCCGAAAAATCCGGAAACTCCGGCAGGCCCAAGAAGCCCTCACTCTCTTACAGAAACAATAATTCCCCTTCCACTTCTTTTTCGAGCCCATAACAAAGTT
>JBHIEB010000044.1:0-5471 GCA_046760405.1 Minisyncoccales bacterium | reverse complement strand
TAAGGCTACTTTTTTGCAATCCAAAGGCGGTGTAAGTGATTTGGAAGTTGGGAAATTGGATCATGGGGTAGTTTTAAAGGAATTAGCTAAAATTAGAGGAGGTCAGAGGGTGACTGATCCTGAACCGGAGTCAAAATATCAGGTGATTGAAAAATATGCCCGGAATTTAACCTCTTTGGCTAGAAAAGGAAAATTGGATCCAGTTATTGGTAGAGAAAATGAAATTCGTCGGCTAATGCAGATTCTTTCCCGGAGAAGAAAAAATAATCCTGTTTTAATTGGTGAAGCTGGCGTCGGAAAAACAGCTATTGTGGAAGGTTTAGCCCAGAGAATTGTTGCCGGTCAAGTTCCCGAAAGTTTAAAGGGAAAAGAAATTATTGGTCTGGATTTAGGGGCTTTAGTAGCGGGAACAAAATATCGAGGAGAATTTGAAAGTAGAGTAAAAGCCATTTTAAAAGAAATTAAACGGGCCGGGGGTAGATATTTATTATTTATCGATGAATTGCATACCCTGGTCGGGGCGGGAGCAGCCGAGGGAGCAATTGACGCCTCAAATCTATTAAAGCCTGCCTTGGCCAGAGGAGAGTTGAAAGCAGTTGGAGCCACCACCTTGAAAGAATATCAGAAATATATTGAGAGGGACCCAGCCCTGGAGAGAAGATTTCAGCCAATTTATGTTACCGAGCCTACAATTGAAGATACAGTTTCAATTTTAAGAGGAATTAAAGAGAAATACGATCTCCATCATGGAGTGAAAATAAAAGACTCAGCTCTAATTTCCTGTGCTCAATTGGCGGCCAGATACATTTCAGATAGATTTTTACCAGATAAAGCGGTTGATTTGATGGATGAGGCAATGAGCTCTTTAAGGTTAGAGATTGAATCAGAACCAACTGAGTTAGAGCAGTTAAGAAAGGAAATTGAAAAATTAGAAATTGAAAGCCGGGCAATAAAAAGCGAAAAGGGTTCTCAGAAAAAACAGAGGGTAATTTCAAGACAACTTTCAGATTTGAAAGAGAAGGCAAAAGCCCTTGAAACTAAATGGCAAACAGAAAAAGAGTTAATTTCAAAGATTAAAAATCTTAAAAAAGAAATTGAAGACGCTAAATTTGAAGCTGAAAAAGGAATTGCTAAAGCAAATTTGCAAAAGGTGGCTGAAATAAAATATGGAAAAATTCCTAATCTTTTAAAAGAATTAAAAAGCGCTGAAAGAAAATTGACCAGAATTCAAAAAAGACATCCCCTTTTGAAAGGAGAAGTTTCTGAGGAAGATGTGGCTAAAGTAGTTTCTAGGTGGACAGGCATTCCAGTGACTAGATTATTGGAGGAAGAAGCTAAAAAACTGGAAAAGACAGAGAAAATTATTTCTAAAAGAGTAGTTGGTCAAAAAGAGGTAATTTTAGCCATTTCTAACGCCATTAGAAGAGCTCGGGCGGGAATTTCTGAAGAAAACAGGCCTTTGGGTTCTTTTATGTTTTTGGGTCCGACCGGAGTAGGAAAGACCGAAACAGCTAAAGCTTTAGCTGAGTTTTTGTTCAATGATGAAAATGCTATGATTCGCCTTGACATGTCAGAATATATGGAAAGGCACACCGTTTCTAAAATGATAGGTTCTCCTCCTGGCTATGTTGGTTATGAAGAAGGCGGTCAATTAACTGAAAAAATTAGGAGAAGACCCTATAGCGTGATTTTATTAGATGAGATTGAGAAAGCTCATCCCGAAGTTTTTAATATTTTACTTCAGATTTTAGAAGATGGTCGATTAACCGATGCCAAAGGTAGGGTGGCTTCATTTAAAAATGCAATTTTGATTATGACCTCAAACGTTGGTTCAGATATTATTGCCAAAGAAGCTTCTCTGGGTTTTGTTGGCGGAGACGAAAAGCTCAGCCAAAAAGAGGCTTTGAGAAAAAAGGTAATAGCTGCTTTGAAAGAAAGTTTCCGGCCAGAATTTTTGAATAGAGTTGACGAGATTATTATTTTTAATTATCTTGGGAGACCGGAAATTAAAAAGATAGTTGATTTGGAGCTTCAAAAAGTGGCCAATAGACTTTCACAAAAAGGAATTAAAATAAAGGTTTCAGAGCCGGCAAAAGAGATTATTGCTAAAAGAGGTTTTGACCCGAATTTAGGAGCCAGGCCTCTAAAAAGGGTGATTCAAAAGCAGGTTTTGGATCCGCTGGCTTCGAAAATTGTTTCTGGAGATATTAAAGAAGGAGAGAGGATTGTAGTTGATTTTGAAAATGAAAAAATCATTATTCAAACTCCGAAGGATTTAATCAGAGTTAGGCCTAAAAAAGAAAAAGTCGCTGTTTAATACATCCGAATAGCGCGCCTTCGCCCTTCGGGCTTCGGCAATGCGAATGCGCCCATGCGAATATTGCTTTAAATATGACAAGAACTCTTTTGAAAATTTTAGGCATTTTTATTTTGGGGGTCGGTGGTGGAATTTTTGCTGATCAAATTTTGTGGCCTTATTTTATTGAAAGGCCGCTTTTTTATCAATACCGATTAGAGCAAAACCCGATTTATGTTACCGAAAGAAAAGAAATTACTATCCAGGAAAATGTGGCCTTGAAAAATGCCATTGAGAGAGTGGAAAAAACAGTGGTTGGAGTTAAGACAAAAACAAGAGAAGAAATCTTACAGGGTTCAGGTTTAATTTTAACTTCCGACGGTATAGTGGTCACTTTGGCCGATTTAGTTCCCCAAGGCGCTGATTTTAGTTTTTTTATTGATGGACAAATGGTTTCTTTCCAAATCTTAAAAAGAGATTTAAAGGAAAATTTAGCCTTGATAAAAGTTGGAGGAAGTAACCTACCAACAGTTGGCTTTGCTAATTTTGAAAAAATAAAGTTAGGAGAAAGGGTTTTTTTGGTGGGCGTAATTTTTGAAAAAGGAGAAGCTAAGAAAACAACCAACGAAGGAGTTATAAAATACTTTGACCAGGACTTAGTTGATACCAATATTTTTGAAACATCTACTTTAGCCGGTAGCCCTTTGTTTAATATCGAAGGCGAAATCTTGGGATTAAATACAGTTGATTTTTGGGGAAGAGTTTCAGCTATCCCTGTGACCAAAATAAGAACCTTCGCCGGTTTTTGACAAAACGGCAAAGAACCTTGATTCTCGCTCTGCTCGAATTAAGAACCTTTGCCGGTTTTTAATCAAATTTGACAATATTCTAAAAAAGATTAAAATAGAGGTCGGAGGAAGAATGGGCGATTAGGTCGGCCACGGGCTACACGTTTCTGTCTGTTGGAGCCGCCTATCTGCCTATCCTTCTTCCCTCTTCAGCCCTTTTCTAATTTATATTTCGCCTTTCCTTTACCTGCAGAAAACAGAAAAAGCTGCTTCGAACAAAAAGTTTTCGCTTTACCAGTTTCGCTATTTGGTTATTTCTTCCTGAGAATACCAGCTATTCCATCTATTTCAGTCTGTAAAAGGGACAAGGAAAGGAAATTTTTAAAGGAGGGAGGTTAATATTTTCAAAAACCTCCTTTTTTATTTTTTAGCTTGACAAATTTTTGAGATGTTTAAAAATGAAATAATATGGAGCTTTTCAGGCTGCCGATAATAAAAAGGGAGAGGGTTTTAAGATGGCCAATCATTTTAGCCATTATTGTTGGGGTAGGAGTTTTAGGATACTATGGTGTAAAAACAGGGAAGATTTCTACGGAAATTTTTCAGAAACTTCCAGCTGCCATTTTGGAACCAATCACAAAAGAATCAATAACTGAAGAAACAGCTGAAAAGATTGTTCAAGAAGCCCCAGAAATACCAAAAATTGAGGAGAAAAAATACCTTGAGACAGCTGAAAAAGGGGAAGGAATTACTCATCTGGCCAGAAGGATTTTGAAGAAATATCTTCAGGAAAAACCCCAGTCTTTTGAGATAACCCCTGAACATAAAATTTATATCGAAGATTATGTTGCCAAGAAAATGGGAGGAGGATGGTTAAAATTAGGAGAAAAACTGGAAATTTCTGGAAATTTGATAAAAGAAGCGATAGAAAAAGCCGAAAACCTTTCTCCAGAACAGTTAGAAAACCTCACTCAATATTCCCAACTTGTTCCCTCTCTTGATTAGTAAAAATACCAATATTTTCAAAAACAACCTACCTAAATGGTAGGACATAGTTAGGACATGGTAGGACATTATCTGTCCTATTTTTGTTTCGGCCTTGACAAATTTTTTAAAAAATGGTAAGATAACATTAGAAAAGATTGGAGGTGGCAACCGTGGAGGATGGCAACTCAACCTTGAACCATCGCGGCCTAGGTTGATAGTCATCGTGAACGAAAAAAATCATCAAGTAGGGGTTTCTCTTCATTGGTTTCTCCCATGCACCATCCCCCGTCTAAAATAAATAAAATAAAAGAGAAGCCCCTACCAGTATATTATAATTTTTCCACAACCTTACTGGTTGTTTTTTTATTCTACAATTTGTAAAATTTAAAAATAAACTGATTGGGAAGTCTTCCCAATCACACTTCTATGCCGGTAAAACGCCCCCAATTTGTTAATGAAGAAATTTATCATATTATAGTCAGGGGAACCGCTGGTCAAGAAATCTTTTTAGAAAGAAAAGATTACTTAAGATATCTTCTAAGTTTATATCAATTTAACGATAAAAAGATGGTTCTCAATGCTTTTCGTTTTTCTCCTGATCGGGAAGTCTTCCCGATCAAGCCACCTGAGGTAGATGAATCAAGAGAGACATTGATCCAAATTTTAGCCTTTTGTTTAATGCCCAATCATGTTCATCTATTGGTCCGTCAAGTTGCTGATGATGGAATTTCTCTATTTTTTCAAAAAATGGGCGGCTACTCAAGTTATTTTAATAAAAAATATCAAAGATTTGGCGCTTTATTTCAACGACCCTTTAGAGCCATTCATATTGAAACCGAAGATCAATTACTGATTGTCATTACTTATATTCATTTAAATCCGACCGACTTAATTGAGCCAAATTGGAAGAATAAAGGCATTTCTAACCCTCAAAAAGTTATGGAATTTTTGGAATCATATCCCAGGTCAAGTTATCCTTATTACTTAGGAAAGGAAGGTTTTTCCTGGTTGATTGGTTCATCATTTTTAAAGAAAATTTTAAAAAACCCTGAAGATTTTCGGAATTTTGTTAAAGCCCGAGTTTTTCATAAAACTAAATTGAAGAATTTTTTAAATAAAGCCCGAGAACTCTTTTTAGAGTAAACCTGATTGGGAAGACTTCCCAATCAGTTGACTTCTCGGTCGATGGGAGAGTTTTCCACTTGCGATACTTTTTAGATATTTATATGATTTAAAAATATGAGCATGGGCAAGAGAATTATTATTCTGCTTATTACTATTTTAATCGTCGGCACAGCCGGCTTTTTTTGGTGGCAAAATCAAAAAGATGTGAGAGAATTGAATAAAAATTTACCAGAAGGGGTGAGGGTAGTGAAAAGTTTGCTCGGAAAAGAATACTG
>JBHIEB010000043.1:0-5483 GCA_046760405.1 Minisyncoccales bacterium | reverse complement strand
ATTTTTTATTTTTCATTTAAGTGTTATTTTATTATATATTATAACTCAACGAGTAATAAAAAAAGGGGCTGGTTTATTTTCAGCTCCCTGGACCTCTTCGTAGTTTTCCTGTTTGATATTGAATCACTACTACGTTCTCACTTTCACATTCTAAGCAGAAAGGCTTTTGAACAGAGCCTGGAGGTAGACAACAGGTTCCAGCGCTCCTGCAATTGTTGCATTCTATTTTATATACAATGATATCTGGAATCTTAACGGGGCATCGATGAAAATGTTTACAAAGGTAACACAATCCTGTCCTCGTTTTTCCTGCTCTCATCTTTAGTTTCCTCCTTTTTCCTTTATTTTTGGAGACCTATTTTTAGCTTAGCAAATCTAATTTAGGAGCTCAATGAATTTTCCTTTTAGTCCAAAAGAAGCTACGTCAATAATTTTTACTTTGACAAATTGACTAATTAAATTCTCTGGCCCTCTAAACTTAATAGTTTTATAATTCCGCGTTTTTCCGCGCAGATATCCGCGTTGTTCCGCTTCTACTAGAACCTCTAAGGTTCTGCCTATATATTTTTTATTTTTTTTCAAAGCAGTTTTCTTTAAAATTCTTGCCAGAATTTCCCACCTTCTTTTTTTCTCTTTTGGAGGGATATTATCTTCCATCTTAACAGCCATCGTCCCAGGCCTTGGTGAATACTGGGCAATATAAGCCATATCAAATTTTATTTCTTTGAAAAGCTTTGCCGTATTTTCGAATTGCTTTTTTGTTTCATCTGGAAAACCGACTATGATATCGGTAGACAAACAAATTTCAGGGATTTTTTCCCGGATTTTTTTTACTAAATTTTTATATTTTTGGGCAGTATAACCTCGATTCATTTTTTTTAGAATTTTGTTGTCGCCAGACTGAACCGGTAAATTGAGATATTCGGTAATTTTTTTGCTCCCATTCATAACATCAATTAACTCTGGCAAAAAATCCTTTGGGTTTGGGCTGGTAAATCTAATCCAGAAGTTTCCTGGAATATCATTTACCATTTTTAATAATTTTGGGAAGTCAGTTGAGGAATCGGTAGGGGAGTGGTAATCATTCACGTTTTGGCCTAAAAGCCAAATTTCTTTAAATCCTTGTTTAGTTACCTTTTTTACTTCTTCTAAAATTTCTTTATAGTCACGGCAAACCAAAGCCCCTCGAGTAAAAGGAACAACGCAATAAGCGCAAAAATTATTACAACCCCTAGAGATGGGGACAAAAGCTGAAAAATTATTTGAGTATCTTGGCTCCGCATTTGAATAACAACTCCCGTTAAATAAAGGCGATCGCCTCGGTATGACGGGGGTTTTGGGTTTGAGGTGTTTTGGCCAATTGGGTAAATCTTTAATTTCTAAAATTAAATCAAACTCTTTCCCAAATTTTTTTCTATCTGTATTCAAAATACACCCTGTTAAGACAGTCTTTAGATAGTTTTTGTTTTTAGTTTTTAATTTTTTAAACTTTGGTAATAAACCATAAACTCTATCTACTGCTGATTGTCTGACTGAGCACATATTGACCAAAATTAAATTAGCTTCATTTTCCTTTGAAGCTGATTTGTAGCCCATTTTTTCCAAGACCGAAGCAACTCTTTCACTGTCACTTTTATTCATCTGACACCCAAAGGTAGTTATAAAGTATTTTAAGGGCATTTTATTCATCCTTGCCCCGTACCATCCCGAGCGATGGCGAGGGATTGGTATCGGGGTGACATCCATAGGTGACAATAAAATATTTTTTCATCTTAATAGCAAGTATATATAACCTCTTTATTTTATACCAGAAAAACAGCCCTTGGCAAGGCTGTTTTTTGGATCTTTAAGGATAATTCTTTTACTCCTATTGTTCGGTTTTCGGTACTATCCCTTCTAAAAATTGTTTTAATTTTAATCTTGCACCCGGACATTCATCAACTTTTACCCAGCCAGCCGGGACGTCACAGGGAGTTGGAAATTCTTTACATTCCCCGGTTTTTAAGTTCTTAGCTGGGGTGATGACTTGAATACAAACTACTGGTTTTGGGCAGCGGGGGACTATACATTTGCCGTCAACACATTTTGAGGAAACTCCTGGACAGCGAGGAAGAGGACAGTCTTCATCTGTTTTACACTCAAAGGAAAATTCAGGTTTCTTACATATGCTGTATAATTTACTTACTCTAAATTCTTCTAAACCTTCACAACAGATTTGATTAGTTGGCCCGAGGAGAGGATTCCGATTAACCCTTATTTTTTCGTTAGCGCAAGGCATTTCAGCTTTGCATTCTCCTCGATAGGCAATTTTTACCTCTGCTTTTTTAACTTCGCAAATATTCTGATAGGTTTTTCCATCTATTCCGCAAACTGGAATTTTAAGGAGACTACAAACAGGAAATCCCTCTTTAATAATTTCTTTAAATCCGCCCCTTATTTCTATAATTCTGATAGCATTCTTTGATAGAACCAGAGAAGCTATTGCTTGTCCGAAAGCATGACCATAATTCTCCTCATCAAACGACTTTTTAGCAGTTTCTAACTTATCTGCCGCTTCTTGGACCAGCCTTAAAACAGCTGGCATTTCTTCTTTTTTGATATCTTTTTCAACTATTAAGGATTTGGCTCTTTCTAATGTTTCTCCGGCCAGATTTATTTGGGCTTTTGCTTTTTCTGGAGTGGCTATTTCTTGATATTTCTCTTGTATCTTTCCAATACTTCCTTCTCTTGCTCTTTCGATTATTGTTTTTAATTTTTCTGAGAGCTCTTTTCCTTCAAGGCTACCGAGAATATCTAAATGCTTTATTTTGTCTCCGCTAATCCTATCAACGTACTCTTTAAATTTTTCTTGTTCTTCTGGGGAAAGTTCTTCTAACTTTAGGTGTAATCTTTCTAATATTTTTTCTTTTCTTTCCTCAAATTTTTCTTTAATATCCTCGGGAAGTTTTTCTTTTAACTCATCAAGCAGTTCTAAATTTTTAAATTCTTTGAACCTACTGCCTCTTAATTTCTCCATATTTTTTCCCAATCTTTCAGGAATTTTTGTCTTGTCTTCAAGTTTTAGCATTACATCTTTAAATCTTTCCAAATGTCTTTCTCTAGCTTCTTTTATTTTCTCAAAAGCTTCAGAGGGGACCTGATTTTCTAATCTCTGAAGAAGTCTTTGATGTAGGGTTTGATGCTGAGTAAACTTATCTAAGAATTTTTCTACCCTTGGATTTTCTTCAGCTTTTTGTCTTATTCTTTCTGAAAATCGCTTAATTTTTTCAATTGTCTTTTGATAATTTTCAGCAGCTTTTTTTAGAACCTCAGGATTTCTTTTCATTTCTATCATTTTTTTCAATTCTATCAATTTTTCATTAGCAAATTTTGATTCCAGTTCTGTCTTAGCTACGGGATTAAAGGCAAAGAAAGAGCGAACCCTTCTTCCCCAGTTTTTTAGGAAATAAAATGGGCTATCGGGCAAAAGCTGGGGATCTGCGATTTCTAAATCTTCTGGTTGAATATTTTCATCTAAATTTACGGCCTCTGTTGTTTCTACAGGCGCTTCCTGAGCTAAGACCACCAGCCCTAATCCCAGGCAAATAGTAATTAAAATTATCAAAAGTTTGGATAATTTAAACATAGTAGATCTTAACGAATAACAAACCTATTACGAATCTACCAATTACTAAATTTATTCGTAAATTCGTACAGATTCGTAATTCGTAGGGTTATTTTTTCTTCTCTATCTCTATTTTAATCTTTTCTAAGAATTTTTTCAATTTCATAATTCCAATATCTCCTTTGGCTCTCTTTCTAACTCTGACTGATTTTGTCTTTACTTCTTTGTCTCCGACGACTAAAAGATAGGGAATTTTTTGAAGTTCCCCCTCCCGAATTTTTTTGGAGACAGTCTCATTTTCCTCTTTAACTTCTACTCTAAAGGAGCTTAGCTCCTTTTTAACTTTTTGGGCGTATTTTTTGTGGCGAGAGCCGACTGGGATTATCCAGACTTGAATAGGGGAAAGCCAGACAGGTAAGCTCCCCGCATAATGCTCAAGCAAAACCCCAATAAATCGTTCCAGACTCCCCAAGAGCGCCCGATGAATCATAATTGGTGCTTGTTTCTTTCCCCTTTTATCAATAAAAGTCATTTCAAATCTTTCTGGTAAATTAAAGTCAACTTGAATGGTTGTTAATTGCCAAGCCCGGCCTAAACTATCTTTAACTTTTATATCAATTTTAGGTCCATAGAAAACTCCTTCTCCGGGGTCAATTTGATAGGGAATTTTAGCTTTCTCTAAAGCATATTTTAAGGAGTTGGTTGCTTTTTTCCAATTTTTTAAAGTTCCGGCATATTTTTGAGGTCGAGTAGAAAGATAAATTTCATACTCTTTAAAGCCAAAATCTCTCAGAAGTCTTAAGGCAAGTTTTAAGGCGCTGATTATTTCTTTACTTAACTGTTCTGGAGTACACCAAATATGGGCATCATCTTGGGTAAGTCCTCGCACTCGGGTTAGTCCATGCAAGGTGCCTGACCTTTCATATCGATAAACCGTTCCTAATTCTGTATAGCGAATAGGTAAGTGGCGGTAGCTTCTAACCTCGCTTTTATAAATTAATATGTGAGCGGGGCAGTTCATTGGTTTGAGCTGGTAATCATCTTTTTCTTCTCTGGCAATTTCTATCATATGCATTGGGGGGTACATACCTTCTTTATAGAAATCAGTATGACCAGAAGTTTTCCAGAGATTTAATTTAGCAATATGAGGAGTATTAACGAGTTCGTACCCTTCTTTGAGATAAGCGTTTAAAGCATAATCTTCAATAGTTTTTTTCAGAATTGCTCCTTTAGGATGCCACAAGATAAGACCGGGACCTGCCCTTTCATCAATGTGGAAGAGGTCCAGTTTTTGGCCTAATTTTCGGTGATCTCTTTTTTCTGCCTCAACTTCCGAGCGTAAATAATTTTCTAATTCTTTCTTTGTTTTGAAAGCCACTCCATAAATCCGAGTTAGCATTGGATTTCTTTCATCTCCTCGCCAATAAGCTCCGGCAATCTTTATCAACTTAAATGAATTAGCATTTATTTCTTTTATTGACCTAACGTGGGGACCCTGGCATAAGTCTATAAAAGAACCTGATTGATAAAAAGTTAGCTTGCTTTTTGGTAGTTCTTTTATTAATTCTAACTTGTAAGGTTGTTTTTTGAAGATTTTATTTATTTCTGACTTTGATAATTTCTTTTTCTTAAAAGAAATATTTTTTTTAATGATTTCTTTCATTTTTTCTTCAATTTTTGGCAAATCCTCAGGAGTTATCCGCGTTATTCTGCGTTTTAATCTGCGTTTATCCGCTTCTATAAAATCAAAATCATAATAAAATCCATTTTCTATTGCTGGCCCAATACCAAATTTCACTCCCGGAAAAAGCTCTTGGACGGCATGGGCCATTATATGAGACAATGAATGACGAATTGTTTCTATTTTAGACATAACAGT
>JBHIEB010000042.1:0-5501 GCA_046760405.1 Minisyncoccales bacterium | reverse complement strand
GAACACAATTATCTACACTATCCAGAATTCCATCACCATCAGAATCAACTTGAGCAAAAGCCTTATTCCTTGCTCGTTGAAAAAAATCAACTGGCGAAAACAAACCAATTAGTACTAATCCTGTTAGGAAAATTAGTAGAAAGGAAAATAATTTTCTCATCACCTTCAAAATAGCACCTGATAGATGCTTTGTAAAGGAATTTTAACAGAAAGCTAGCTTTCCTTTTTGCCAATCCTTAGATAAAAAAAGAATCACAAGGGAGAGGAAAGGAACACCCCCTCATAATGCTATTGCTTCCGATTTTAGTTAGAAAAATAAAAAAGAGCGGAGAACGGTTCTCCGCTATCTTGGTCATTCGGTAGTTGGAACTTATTTGTGATTTGGGATTTGTAATTTGGAATTTTTATTACTCGAGGTGAATTCTTTTTCCAAACTCTTTTATTTTATCTGCCAAAAGTGGATATTTTTTTAGTGTTGGGTCTTTTTGCAAAATTTCTTTTGCCCAAAATCTGGTTTTTTCGACCAAAGAAACATCGGTTAAAGAAGCCATTACCAAATCAGGGATTCCCCATTGTCTGGAACCGAAGACTTCACCCGGACCCCTGATAGCTAAATCTTTTTCCGCTAATTCAAAACCGTTTTCTGATTTTAAAATAGCCTGTAGTCGCCTTGTTGTTTTAATCTCAGGCGAACCGGTAAATAAAAAACAGAAAGATTGGTCTTCTCCCCGTCCAATTCTCCCCCTGAATTGGTGAAGCTGGGACAAGCCAAACTTTTCCGCCCCTTCAATTATCATTATGGTAGCGTTGGGAATATCAATTCCTACTTCTACCACCGAAGTTGAAACTAAAATATTTGTTTGTCCATTTTTAAACTTTCTCATTATTCCATCTTTTTCTTTTGGTTTCATTTTTCCATGCAGCATGGCTATCTTTAAATCAGGGAAGATTTTTTTTGACAGCTTTTCGTATTCTTCTTTGACCGCTTTAGCGTCTGACCATGTCCCACCTGTGTCCGTAGGTTCTATCCTAGGACAAATAACAAATACTTGTCTTCCTTTTTTAATTTCATCTTTAATAAATTTATAGACCTCTTTTCTTTTTTTTGGTGGAACTAATTGAGTAATTATTTTTTTTCTTCCTTTTGGTAGCTCATCAAGCAGAGATAAATCTAAATCTCCATAAATAGTTAGAGCCAAGGTTCGGGGAATAGGAGTGGCGGTCATAGAAAGTAAATGAGGGATAAGTCTCTTTTGTGATGTTGCATTTTGACAGAGGTGAGCTCGTTGCTCAACCCCAAAACGGTGCTGTTCATCTAAAATAACTAAAGCTAATTTTTCAAACTTTACATTTTCTTGAATTAAAGCATGAGTTCCAATGATAATATCAATTTTCCCCTTTTTGGTTTCTTCTAAAAACTTTTTTTTGGAAACTTTTTTTGTGGAAATCTCACAATCTTGTCCGGTCAAGAGACCAATTTTTAATTTAAATTGTTTTAAAAGCTCCTTAAGATTTTTAAAATGCTGCTTGGCTAAAATTTCTGTCGGAGCCATAAAAGCTACTTGGAAACCTCCTTTAGTTACGTTCAAAGCGGCAATGGTGGCTACTACTGTTTTCCCTGAACCTACGTCACCCTCTAATAATCTGTTCATTGGTCTTGGTTTTTCTAAATTTTTTAAAATCTGCCAAGCAGCTTTTCTTTGGGCGGTGGTTAGTTTAAAAGGCAAAGAATCAACGAAACTTTTAACATTTTTTAAGTCAAAAGGAATAGAGGCCGCCTTTTCCCTTTTTAACCTCATTTTCTCTCTAAGAACATTTAACTGAATAAAAAAGAGTTCTTGGAAAGAAAATCTTTTTTTAGCTTGTTTAGCTATTTCTTTTGAGTCGGGAAAATGAATCTGCCAAAGGGCTTTATTCAGTGGTAATAAGTTGTTTTCTTTTTTAATTATTTCGGGTAAAGGATCTTTGATTTTGTTTTTAAAATTAGCCAGAAGAGGTCTTAAAATATATCTTAGCCATCTAGAAGAGAGCCCCTCTGTTTCTGGGTAAACCGGAATCAGTCCTCCGGTATGGATGAGATTTTTTTTCTCTGAGTCAGATATTTTTTCATAAGCCGGACTTGATAGGTAAATTCCGGAATAACTTTTCTTACCTGTAGTTACTTTCCCAGCCAAACAAACAAGGGTTCCCGGTTTTAAGGTGTCGGTTAAATAGGGCTGATTGAACCAAACAACCTTTAGAGCTCCGGAATCATCTTTCACTATCGCATTGGTTATTATCATTCTCTTTTGCCAGGTTCTGGTGTTTTTGATTTCTAAAATTTTTCCCTGAACGCAGACGGTTTCTCCTACTTTAACTTCAGAAATTGGGATTAAATTAGAAAAATCCTCATAGCGATGAGGAAAATGAAAGAGAAGGTCGCTAATCGTTTTTATCCCCAATTTTTTTAGCTTTTTTTGGTATTGGGAACCGACTCGGGGAATTTTTTCAATTGAGGTAGATAAATCCATGTGCCCTCGGTAGGGATCGAACCTACACTCTGAAGTTCCGCAAACTTCCGTTTTATCCATTAAACTACGAGGGCAAAAGACTTTTTTCAATTTATCACAAAATTAACTTAAAATCAATTGATTTAATTAATTTTTAAAGGTAAAATGAGATAATGAGTGAACTCTTAAAGAATAATTTAAGCAAAAGAGTTATTTTCCCTTCCGGTGTGCAACAACGATTTTTATTAAAGGCTATGAAAAATTTGAATCTTTCGTGGCCATCATTTGCGACTAAGATTGGAGTACACAAAAGAACATTGAATGATTGGAAAAGAGAAGAGTATTCAATACCTCTTGATGTAGTTAAAAAAATCTCGGTAGTCGCGAAGGTCAAAACCCCCGAGAATGTAAAAATTAGAGAACCTTTTTGGTATGTTTATAAGGGTGCTAAGATTGGCGGAATTGCCTGTTTAAGAAAATACGGTAGAATTGGAGGAGATCCTGAATATCGAAAAAAGAAATGGTATGAGTGGTGGAAGCGAGAAGGAAGATTTAAACGACACCCAATTATTAATGTTTGCCTTCCTATTAAAAAACCAAGAAAATCTAAAGAGCTTGCAGAGTTTGTTGGTATCGTCATAGGTGATGGCGGTATTACAAAAAGACAGATTATCATAACTGTTCACCAGGAAGATGACAAAGAGTACAGCAAATTTGTTGCTACACTAATAAAAAATTTATTTAATGTTCCAGTGGGCATATCTTATCGAAAAAAATATTTAGCAGTTAGTTTAATTATTTCAAGAAGTGAGTTAATAAGATTTTGTGTGGAGAAGTTAGGACTAAAAATTGGAAGCAAAATAAAACAACAAATAGATATTCCGGATTGGATAAAACGAAATAAAAAGTATGCTATTGCTTGTGTACGTGGTCTTGTAGATACTGATGGAGGTATTTTTACTCATCGTTACAAAGTAAATGGAAAATGGTATAGTTACAAAAAACTATGCTTTACAAGTTACTCTAAACCGCTTCGTCAATCTGTGTTTGATATTCTAAAAAAGAACGGACTGAATTCTAGATTGGCTCAGGGGAGAGACATACGCCTCGACAGTATAAAAGATATGCAGAGATATTTCCGAGTTTTTGATTCTCATAATCCAAAACATTTGAAAAGATATAAAAAATAGGGTATATTTATACCATGAGTTAGGGAGGAGTACTCAAATTGGTCACGAGAATGGATTGCTAATCCATCGCGGTGTAAAAAGCCGCTTGTGGGTTCGAGTCCCACCTCCTCCGTACATGTACTATGTTTATTTTTTGTTGTTAAAAAACAAACAAATTTATACAGGTACTGCTAAGAATCTTAAAAGGAGAATATACGAGCATAAAAATGGCAAGGTTAGATCAACAAAGAATAAGCGACCCATAAAACTTATCCATTATGAAGCATATTTACTAAAAAGCGATGCTTTGAGAAGAGAAAAATTTTTAAAAACCACAGAAGGAAAAAGGTTAATAAAACAACAACTTAGGGACTTACTTGAATTATTAAAAGCGGGTTCGCCCTATCATTCGATAGGGCGCCATGTCGAATGACATGGCGAGTCCCACCTCCTCCGCCTTCGCCCCGCCGTAGCCTTCGGCGTAGGCGGGCTTCGTCGAGATAAATCCGCCTTCGCCCCGCCGAAGTTCCGCAAGCGGATTCGCTTCACTTCGGCTCGGTTACGGCGAGATAAATCCGCCAAATTATCGAGCTGAAACCTCGATAATTTATTTTAATTATACTTAGCGAGTTGATTTTTAGAATTAATTCCACTAAAATTAAACATGTCAAGATTAAATAAAACATGACTAAAATTACTAAAGAAATTAAAAAGCTCAGGTCTATTTTCAAGCTTTATCCCAAAGTAAAGCTGGTTTATTTTTTTGGTTCCAAAGCCCAAAAGGAATCTGGCCCCTTGAGCGATTATGACTTTGCTGTTTATTTAGACGAAAAAGACAAGAAGAAAATTTTTGAAACTAAATTAAAACTATTAAACCAAATAAGTGATGTCTTAAAAACTGATAAAGTTGATATTGTTGTTTTAAATACTGCTGAAGCACCAGAATTAAAGTATAATATTATTAAATATGGAGAACTAATTTTCGAAAAAAAACCCTTTAAAGTTTTAGTTGAACCAAGGATATTGAATGAATATTTTGACTTTCGGATTTCCCTTTTAAAGCATGATTTAACTAAGGCATAATATGATTAATTCAGCAGTTATTGAAAATAAAATCAGCTCAATAAAAAAGTATCTAAAAATTTTAGGGAGATATAAAAAATATTCTCAAAAAGAAATAGAAGATAATATCGACCTTAAAGGGGCTGTAGAAAGATATCTTTATTTAGCTGTTCAAGCCACCATTGATTTAGCTGAAGCGGTAATCTCTTTAAAAAATTTCCGCAAACCAACTACCCTAAGAGAAAATTTCTATATTTTAAAAGAAGAAGGAATTATTAACAAAGAGTTAACTGAAAAGTTAGCCAAAATGGTTGGCTTTAGGAACATTATTGTCCACGATTATGAAAAATTAGATTATGAGATAGTTTACGATGTCTTAAAAAACCGACTAAAAGAGATAGAAAAATTTTTAACTGAAGTGAAAAAGAAATTAAGAGTGTAGGGTTGCGGAAAAGAAAAAGTTGCTTGTTTTAGGAGGGGTCGGATAAAGGCTATTCCACTAACTCGCCCCGTACCAAAAAATGGAAGGGTGCTCCGAATTGGCAAGGAACTAGTCTTGAAAACTAGCGCCTCGCAAGAGGCTTGTGGGTTCGAGTCCCACCCCTTCCGCATTTATTCCATTTTTGGTGCGGGGTCGTGAAAAACTGAAAAACCAAAAATGGTACTATGGGTTCGCCCCGTCATTCGACGGGGCGCCCGATCGGATGATCGGGCGAATCCCACCCCCTCCGCCATGCACCACGTAGGGTGCATGGCTGCCCTAAACCCTATCCTGAACTAC